>CAYNPB010000204.1:0-4536 GCA_964399005.1 uncultured Sangeribacter sp. | reverse complement strand
CTGAAAAACCTACATGTCTTCAAAAAGGAGAAAGACCAACATAACGCTTATAATATTAAGCATGATATTAGGAGCATGGGCTGTAGGAATTTTCCTGCAGCCCATCCCCGATTCTATATCCGAGCCGGAAAAGGATGGCTCCTCGATGCAACTTTCAGACATATCAACGACGAATCTGAATCTGAGTCATGAGAGAGATACGTCTGCCACAGAACAAGAGAACCGCATCGTTGAAAATGCCGACGAGACTCACCTTTATAATCGTCAGACACCAACGGACACCCGATTCAAAGATGCGGACATCATACGACTCAGCAACGACACACCATTCCGGATTGAAGCACAGAAGGTATTGAGCGGCCAATTGGAGGAGAATGACTCCGCAAGCCGGCACAGGATACTCAGCTATTGCGAACACCTGCGGGCATCCTATACGACACGCGACATAGATTTTCTGCGTCAAGTCTTCAGTGACAATGCCCTGATAATAGTTGGCCACACTGTGAAGACCGGCAATAAAGAGAGGAGCGGAACATCCGGGAAGAAAGTTGAGTACGGAATACGATCTAAAAAAGAATACCTCGAAAGATTGGAGAAAATTTTCGACTCAAACAAAAAGATTGACGTGGATTTTTCAGATTTCAAGATCATGCGTCATCCTACAATGGAAGGAATCTATGGCGTAACACTCCGGCAGCGATACAGTTGCGACCGCTATAGTGACGACGGCTATCTCTTCCTGCTTTGGGACTTCAGAGACCCGACGATGCCCCTGATACATGTACGCACTTGGCAACCTACCCCGGAAATACAGAACGGGAATGAAGAAGTGATAGAAATAGGAGACTTCAATTTTGAATGATGACTGCTTTTATGAAAAGGGAAAGAGATCGAGATATAGTGCATGCTGCCATGATCATGATTATGGCGATCTTCAGTATGTCAATGTCAGCTCAGGATTTCAAAGTTGAGAAATTTCAAGATCTTCCCAACGACATTTCCGCTTTCATAAATCCGGTAAAAGATCTCAATGATGAAGGGTGCGCACTTCTGAAAATCATAGCCACGTCGCCCGACTTTGCCTTCTCCTCCCCTCTCGGGATCGCAAAGCGTATTGACAAGACCGGAGAAATATGGCTATATCTTCCAAGAGGCTCAAAGAAGATAACCATCAAGCATTCGCAATGGGGCGTCTTACGCGACTACAACTTCCCCTCGCGCCTTGAAAGCCATAAGACATATGAACTAAGCATCAAAGAACCTATAAGAAATTTGATTGCCGACAAAATGAACCCTATTGTCACCACAATCCGAGACACGTTGGTCGTGACAAGAGTTGACACCCTTGTCGTGAAGCCGACCCGGAAACCTATTCCTCTCGAGACAGACATCTTGGCAACCGCCGGACTCGGAGGGAAGGCAACATATCTCACATGGGGAGTCATGGCCACGATAATGAAACGCCATGGAGGCTACGTGCATCTATCTTCTGACTTTCGCTCCACCGGCTCGCTGAAAGGGACATGCGACAAAACAGGAGTGATCGACGGAAATCCAAGATATTATACCGGAAAGACAAGACGCCAAGCGGTGATGGCAACTGCCGGAGCTGCTCACAGGATAGGGGCACACTTCGTAGTCTTTGAAGGCTTGGGATATGCCTCAACAACACTTGCATGGGAGCTTGCCAAGTCGGAAGGGGGAGGATACGTAAAGAATTCCAATTACAGCAGCAAAGGAATTACTGCAGAGGCCGGAGTAATGCTAAGACTCAAGAGAATATGCATCTCGGCCGCTGCTCTCACTATAAAGGGAACTGAATGGTACGGATCATTAGGTATAGGCCTGCGATTCGGTAAAACATCAAAAAAATGAAAATAAGTCGAGATCTTAGTTCATACGTGTCGCTCTTGATTCTCTTTACGATCATGGTCTTGGCAGGGTGTACAGAAAACACCAAGCCGGATATTTTAGAGCCTACCCTCATATTATCGGAAGCTATTTCGGTCACACGCACAGAGGCTGCGCTGAGCGCCACCATCGAAAGACATGGAGGCGGGGAATTGTCGTATCTAAATCTATCGTACACGGACTCAAAGAGTGGAAAGACTCTAAAACTAAGCAGCAATCCGACTCAAAGCAAACATGAGTTTCATCTTACCGGATTGCAACCCGGCACAGACTATACCTGCCAACTTGAAGGGGGGACTTCAACCGCAACCTTAAGATCGAACACGATCAAATTTTCCACCATACCAAATGAGCAGCCGAAGTTATCCCACCCTACCCCACTCTCAACCGGGCCTTTGGGGATAATAGTTGAATTCGACATAATAGATGATGGAGGTGCATCTCTGACTGAAGCCGGATGCAAGATACTAAAAGCTGACTCGCAAGAAGAATGGAAAGTAAATTTGAATCAAGAGAATATAAAGACAGGCACTTGCAGGCTAAACATAACAGGGCTCAAACCGCTCGCCACATATCTCATCACTCCATTTGCCACCAATTCGATGGGAGAAGCCTCCGGGAAGCCGCTCGAATATACCACCAAGAGAAGCATCGTGCTGCAGCAACCGGGTCAACTGGCAGAACTATTTGGGAAAGGGAGGACTCATAATTTTGATTGCCTGACAATTGCGGGATTAATGAACGGAGATGATTTCAAGACACTTCGAATTATCTTAGGAGCACCCGGGGAATCTGAAGTGAGTTTTTCGGGGATAAAAGTGAATGATATAGATTTGAGTGACGCAGAGATTACCGAAGGAGGAGGCCCGTATGACGGGAAAAGATATACCATAGCCGACGAACTGAGCACGGAAATATTTGCCGACTGCATTCTGCTGAAGAGTGCAGTGCTTCCCAATACGGCCAAAACTATAGCGCGCAACGCCTTCGCACGATGCTCAGGACTGCAGCGAATCACCCTCTCTGCAGAAACAATGCAGATCCTCCCCTCTTCAGGATGCAACTCGCTGACAGAAATTGAAGTATCTAAATCTAATGTACATTTCTCATCGATCGATGGAGTGCTTTATGATTATGATGCTACCAATATAATATGGGTTCCTAATAGGAAGAGCGGAGAATTTCATCTGCCAAGCAGCATCACTACGATAGGGGAAAGTGCTTTTACCGAGACTTCAATCTCGCGACTGATCATTCCGCCGAGCGTGAAAAAAATAGGTCGCGGAGCATTTGCAGGATCTGCCCTGGAAGAAATAACATTGCCTGATAATATCACTTATATATCTGAGGGAATGTTTCAGAACTGCACAAAGCTGACCACAGTATATTTAGGGAGTGCGACAGAATATGTAGGCAACTATGCTTTCGACTGCACTTCACTCAAAAGCCTCTATTTGGCGGCTGAAGTGCCACCATATGCGGCAGAAGAGGCATTTAAGGATGGTGGGGCCACCATCTTGGGAACGTGCACACTCTACGTGCCACAAGGGACTAAAAAGATATACAGCAATAATAGCCAATGGGGCAAATTCAGCCACATTGAAGAAATCTCGCAGTAGACGTTATGGATAAAAAAGAAGAGGGAAAATGGGGAGTTGCAGGAGCGGAAGAACCGGAATCGGATTCAAGCATCCATGCCGACGAAGAGAGTGCACGTCTCGATCTAAGCGGAATATTCTCCAATAAATTCTCGAATATTACCCCGATTTACAGTTCACCACATGGCGCAACTGAAATTCACGCTGCCATCCGCTATGGCAAACGCTTTGCTCTGAAAGGGTTGAAGAAAGGATATCTTGACGACCCTATCCATAATATGTGTATGGCTAAGGAATTTGAAATCGGGATTACTCTCGAACATCCGAATATCAGGAGAACTTTCGGGCTTGAGAATGTAGATGGAATTGGAAAGAGAGTAGTGCTTGAATACATAGATGGAGTGCCACTTTCAGAAAAAATTGCTGAAGGGACACTTACTGCAGAAAAGAGCTACGCAATTGCGCATCAGATATCGGACGCCGTGGAATATCTGCATAGCAAGCAAATAGTGCACAGGGATCTGAAACCTGACAACATACTGATATCGCATCAGGGAGGGAATGTAAAGATCATTGACTTCAATCTTTCGGATAGGGATGACTACATAGTTCTTAAGCAACCGGCGGGCTCAAAAAAATATATGGCACCTGAGTTAATTTCCCCTGAGTCAGTATCTTCTGAATTGACGACATCGGAGTTTTCAGACCCGAACACCACGCCAACCATAGAATCAGATCTATATTCACTCGGTGTCATCATGAAAGAGCTTGCCGACGCAAGCGGCAACAAGAAGCTTGCACGGGGAGCCAAAGCCTGCATGAATCCGGATCCGAAGAAGCGTAGAGCGGGACTTGAGATTTTTTCGGGAGAGAAAGGAGAGGAAGTGGATTCGGAAAGCTGGATTGACATGCTTCTGGAATCAAAGACTTTGACCTATGTGCTATCGGGGATCTGCATATTGCTTGCCGGCATGATTACTTATTCTTTTATTTTCTAACTCAACTTTCGCAAGCACTTTATTATCAC
>CAYNPB010000203.1:0-4545 GCA_964399005.1 uncultured Sangeribacter sp. | reverse complement strand
AATTCTCAATTCTCAATTCTCAATTCTCAATTCTCAATTAATAAAGGTCCTTGATCTTCCCTCCGTCGTCCCATCGGTGGTCTTTAGGGAAGGGGAGGCCTTTCCAGGCTTTCTGGTTGGTTGTGGGGAGAGGTGCGTCAGTCCAGAAAGGATGTGAAGCCGGGAGTCCGAGTGGAAGGAATGCCAACGAAGTCATATAGAGGCTTCCGTTGTTTGTATACCAATCGGCGATATTAGGCTGACGGCCGGCAAATCCTATGGTCAGGAATCCACCCTCATTGAAATTCTCCTTCCCGTCATACATCGAATGCATCACAGAAGTGAGTGCATTGCGCACCTGTCCGTCCGAGAGTCCGGCAGGCAGCTTCTCATACCATGCCATAAGTGCAAGTGGTTGCATGGTCGCCATGCGGTAGGGTATCGAGCGCCCGAAGACGGGGAATGTGCCTTCCGGAGAGATCATCCTTTCGAGCACTATGCTATATTTCTGAGCGCGTTTGAGTGCACGGTCATAATATTTTGGATAGTGAATCCGTGTGCGGCGCTTGGCATCGATCATATTTTGAAGAGTCTCGAGATACATCGGGTGGAACACATAGCTGCTGTAGTAGTCAAAGGCAAAATCCGGACCGTCAGTATACCATCCGTCGCCGGCATACCATTCCTCCATCTTCCTTATGGCAGAATTTACTCGATAGTCATCATGGTCTCCTCCCGCTTTTGCCATGAAGCTTTCCAATATAGATGAGAATAGCAGCCAGTTTGTATATGGAGGATCAATCTTTCTTAAATTGCTGAAATTCTTAAGATAGCGTTGCTTTGTCGTGTCGTCAAGGGGCATCCAGAGTGCATCATAAGCTCTTATGAAACTTTCGGCTATGTAGGCAGCATCCACAAGTATCTGTCCCTCCCCTTGCCATAGCAGGCAGTCGGGAGAATTCGGGTCTACGGCATTTGCATAGCTTTTAAGCGCAAGCTCCCTAAGCTCTTTCCTCATCTTTCCCTCCTCAGTGTCATCATCCGGAAGGGAAAGCCACGGTGCTATCCCTGCCATAAGACGCCCGAAAGTTTCCATATATGTCACTTTCTTGTTGCGACCGTCCCAATTGGGGCTTACTTCCACTATCATGTTTTCCTGAAGCTTTCCGTCTGCCATATTGCTGAGCACTGGATAGGCTATCTTGTAGGCAAGGTCTGTCCAATATTTGCGGTCCGGATTATTGGCCTGCTCGAGATGCTTCACATATTCGCAGGCAGCCAAAAGGAAGGCACCGGTGCCGAAGTCGGATGTTGAGTTTTTGTCTACCACTTGCCCCGGAATGGCTTTCTCCCCGATTGGTTGCACATAGCCGACGCGTCCGTCTTTCTGGAGGGCCACCTTGCTCAGGTAGTTCCATCCTTTCAAAGCCGCATCAATATATTTCTGATCTTTAAGATAGCCATTGTTGATGCCCCAAAGCAGTCCGTAAGTAAAGAAAGCTGAGCCGCTGGTTTCCGGACCCGGAGCATGAGCCTCATCGAGCATCGAACGGCTCCAATATCCACCCGGTTGTTGGCTCGCCACCACGGCATCTGCAAGCTCATGATAGCGCTTCTCGAAGAGATCGCGATGAGCATAATCTTTAGGAAGGTCTTTCAGCACTTTTGCAAGCCCGGCAAGCACCCATCCGTCGCCACGCGCCCAGAAGTCTTTCTTGCCGTTGGCGCTCTCATGCTTCGGATAGACATATTTTGCATCCCTATAGTAGAGATGCTCGTCAGTGTCATACATTATGCTGTCGGCATAGACAAAGTATTCGTAAAGTTTGTCGAGATATTTTTGATTTCCGGTGATATTATAGAGCTTTGTCATCACCGGCATCACCATATATAGGCCGTCAGCCCACCACCAATAGTCGTTCTGTGGGGTCGACATCTGATATTCCATCACTTCGCGTGCGCGACGCAGTCGTTTGTCGTCAGGGAGAATGTTGTAAAGGTCGGCATATGTCTGGAAGCATATTTGCCAGTCGCCGAAAAGAACATGGTCGGGCGATTCTCCATAGTTTGCATATTTCCACTTGCTCTTGTCTTTCCCTTTAGCCCCTTTCCATTCGTTGTGCTCAGCCCAATCCTCTGAATATTTGAGCCAATCGGGGTTGCCTGTCAACTTGTAAGCCTCCATGTTTCCGGTATGGTATGCTGCCACATGCCAGAATGGAGTGGTCTGTGCAGGATTGTTTTTCTGCCAGTAGTCGTTGACCTTCTTAATGATGGCTCTTGCTTTCTGGGCTTCGTCCGCGTTGCCGGCGAATGCCAATGGAATGGATGCAATGAAAGCAAGCAATGCAATGGTGAGTTTTTTATGGATATGCATGATGTTTTGATGTCTTTGGGTTAGCTTTTGAAAATTATTGCAAATATAAGCAAAAAACGCGAAACGACCGCTATCAAAATTGTTTTAGCGAGTATTTTTAATAATTATTCCTCCTATTTCCCGTCGCGGTGGGGGAAATAGGAGGAATAAGGTGCTTTAAAATAGGGATGGATAGCTTAGAAATCGGTGCCGAACGTCAGCATGAATAGCCCGTAGGTCTTACTTGAATGGTAACCCCTATCCAATATGAATTTCCTGCCCAATGTAAAGTTGTAGGCAATGCCAAGGTTAAAAGCAGAGTCTCGTCCGAATCTGACGCCGATTCCGGGTTGAAAGAAGATTCCGTTTTTGTGCAGTATATCGACATCATGCCAGCTATCATTAAAATATAGTTCTTGATAATAACTATTTTCAAGATCTACTCCCATTTGATAGCCAATTTTTACATCGACATATGGATTAATCTTATTTTCCTTATTCAAAATCCATCTTGCATTGGCAAATATTGGGAAGTATAAGGAAGGCACGGTGCCATCGTCGGTCAATGCAGTATAACCCCCGATGCCTACACCGGCAAAAAGCTGAGGAATAACCATCGCGCCCATTGAATAGTTAAGTCCAAAAGAAAGGGGATTCCAGAATCTTTCAAGGGTACAGGTTGGGAATTTAACGTCTGTTCTTCCGGGCTGTATTCCTGCATGCAGCTCTATGATTGCTCGCCAATCCTGAGCTTTTGCGCCAAGCACCCCAAACATAAGCACCAGCGCCAATATTATTATTTTTTTCATATCGTTTACTTATTTAGCTCACCATTGATATGATGATCTGGAATAAAATCTACCGTTTGCAGAATCATACCATATATCTTTCGAAAACTTCAGGTTGATATAACTCGATCTTTCATAGTTGATACCACAATAATTATATTTTGAATAGCCTAAGACATTTGCAGCGGAATATTGAGATAGCTGGTCGATATCATCGCGTGTGACATGCCACGTGAAAGTAGGATTCTCTCTCGTGAGTGCGACATATAATCCTATTGTACGAAAATTCAATGCCATTGACTCCTCTCCGTCTGAAGGATAGAAAGTGAAGAGCACGTCATTTCCTTCAAATACATATATGTCGTTGCCGGTCAAATCAAAGTTAAATAAGCCTGAATTGTTATCACTGTCATAGTAGGGGATAGAAAATGATAGTTGGCGTGATTCTATTGTGTTGCTGAAACTCTGATTGTAAGACGTTGCACTGTCATAGTTTATCATTAAGTTTTCTGCTGTAAACTTCACGTACGCATATTCATCAAGGGGCTGCCCGTTAGTCCATGTTGATATATACCATTTGTCGTTGTATCTATTGAAACGAAAATCAGGATTGATGTTGAGATACAAATAACCAACTTTGTGACACTCCATATTCCCCTTTTTGTAAGAGCTTTCCCCTTTTATCTGTAAGACACCATAAGTATCTTTTCCAATTAGAGAATCTGTATGCCATACGATTGTAGGAGATTCGGCAGTTGCAGTGAGCACGTTGCCATCAGGCATAGTGAAAGTGGCTTCTCGCTCTTCCGGATCGGTAGGTTGGAATGTAATTTCGATATCATTGTATCCTCCTGCCCAGATCATTGACTCTCTGTCTAAGTAGATATTATAGTCGCCTGATCTCAACTCCCCGTTCTGGTCATAATCGCCCGGGTAAAATGCAGTCAGTGAAAATGATGCGTCTCGGCTTGGAAGATAATAATAGTAATCCTGAGCGGAAGAACTCGCTGAATCTACTTCGCCAACGGCTGTATTCACAGCTGTGAAGATTAACGTTCCGGATTCGTATCCTCCTAAATCGTAAAATTTGTTTTCAGCGCATGAATAGAATAGCAGCACTAAGCTGAAGATTGCAATGCGGCTGATTATATTTCTTATGTTCATTGCTTGTTCGTTTAAAGTTTTTGCTGAAGGAGATTAGAAATCAAATCCGATGTTGAAGAATAGCATGTCTGAGCCTCTTTGGCTGAATTCTTGTGTAGATTCGGTATAGGAGTTTCCATCAGAGAAACCAATAGTAGCCTTGTACGTCTTTTTGAGTCCTGTCATATAACGAAGGCCAAAGTTCATGCCAAATTTCTTATGGATAGAGACGCGATAGCCAATTGAGGGGGCAAAGAAAAATGAACCGGTGTCTTTCTG
>CAYNPB010000202.1:0-4556 GCA_964399005.1 uncultured Sangeribacter sp. | reverse complement strand
ACTTCAACGAGAAAAAGGCAGACCGAGCCCTGCAATACAAGATTGAAAAATTAAGCCCTCATTTTAAACTATAATTCCAACTCTGATTATTCTTTTGCGACTTCCCTTGTCAAAAGAAAAGAATAGAAAAGACTCCGGACTTGTGCCCCGGAGTCTTAACTCATTATATTGGTTTAGTTGATACTTACTTAATCACTCTCTTTGCTACCTTGTTGCCATTGCGGAGGATGTAAATTCCGGGCTGGAACTGGTTGAGCTGCTCGCGAGAGCAAGAACGCATCAGCATACGGCCATTCATGTCGTATACGTCAAACTCAGATCCAATTTCAGAAGAAGTAATCATCTCAACAGCGTTCTCGACGGTTGCGTCTGTAAGGATCTTGAGTGAACCTGAACGACCTGCCGGAAGAAGCAAGGACTGGCCGTCAAAGTTCGGGAGAAGTTCCTCGTCATCAAAAAGAATAGAAGTGATATGCACATCCGGGTCCGGGGTGATGAAGACTCGGTTGGCGCTTCCATCAGCCGACATGAGCTGTGCACCATCAAACATAGTGGCAAAATTCTGAACACTCTTGGCGCGAGCTGCAGCGCGGCGCACGGCACGTGCCCGGGTATCCTCGCCAGTCTGAGCCGCAGCTGCCTCCTGTGCCTCTTCAAGCTCATCCTCTTTCAGCATTTCCTGATACTCCTTCTCGGTGGCATTAGTGACTTTTACACCTGCATCCATGCTGACCTTGATGGTATTCTTCATATTCTCAAATTTACCCCACTGCGGAGCAGAAAGATACTTGCGGAAGCTGAGTGTCGGGATAGTGAGCGTTACATTACGGTAACGTATACCATTGAAAGCATCGGTTTCTGCTTCCGGAGCCTCTACGGCAGCACAACTCAGGTTGACAAGTTTCTTGTCGTTGGATAATACATTGTAGCCGACATTGGTAGTAGCAGAAGGCATCGATACTGATATCAGACGTGGGCAGTTGGTAAACAGGTTAGATCCTACATGAGTTACGGATTCTGGCAGGGTTGCAGTCACAAGACGACGGTTGTCACTGAAAGCTCCGTCCCCGATTGTGGCCACTCCTGAAGCGAAGTCGATGTTGCGGAGAGCAGTCCCGGCAAAAGCGTTCTCGTCTATTTGAGTGAGCGATTCAGGAAGTATAATCTCATCAAGTTCGTGACAATTGTAGAAAGATCTTTCCTGCAGACGACCTAAAGAAGTCGCACTTAAATCCACACTTTCAAGAAGCGAGCAACCTCCAAATGCGTTGTGTCCAATTTCAGAAAGTGAGTTGCCTGCAACAATTTTTCGAATACCAATACATGCATTGAATGCATCGGGCCCAAGATATTCAAGAGATGCCGGAAGCCCGGATATTGTTACATTAGGACAAGCAGAGAATGCTCCCCCTTCGATTCTTTTTATGGAATCAGGAAGTTTATCCAGCTTGAGTAGACGACAATAGTTGAAAGCCCATACTCCGATTGATTCAAGATTAGACGGAAGACTGATATCGGTAAGTAAGGATCCCTCAAACTGGTGACCGGGAATCGCAGTAAGATTTGTCACTTCGCTCAGGTCAAGGCTCGTAAGAGACACCATATTCTCTTTTATCACGCGAAGGTCATTTTCCGATAGGGGTCCATTGACTTTCATCTTGGTGATGACGGAAGGCATATAGCCTGACTGTATGCGTATTTCCTCTGCCAAGCTGTAAGTGCCGTCAAGATATACATCAACTTCAGAATCTCCGTCTTCGATTATTCGATTGATCTGTTTCCAGCGGGCATTCGTATTGTAGGTGTCATGGCGATCCTTGTTGACGATGAGCGTCAGCTTTTCATTTTGATCCTCTGTGAATGGCAGAGCGGCTGATAGCGATGGCGGCATATGAGCCTTAAGACGGATAGTGTAGAGTCTTTCAAAATTAAATGCATCCGCTGCGATATTTTTGATTCCACTGCCGAGGGTCAATTTAGAAGGACGACCGCATGTCTCGTCACCTTCGAGACTCACTACTCCATCCGGAATGCTTAGTTCAGATACATAAGTGCTATTGAATGCTCCGGCTTTTATTGTGGTAACAGTAGAAGGAAGAATGACAGCTCCGAGATCACCACCTCCATATGAGAAAGCTCGTTCTCCTATTTCTTTCAGTCCTTCTGAGAAATTAATCACTTTCAGCGGATTATTATAGAAAGCATGCTTGGGGATAATTTCGAGTCCTTTGCCTAAAGTCAGGCTTGAAATGTCCTGGTAATAGAATGCATCATGTCCGAGGGTAGTGACATTGTCGGGGATAACCAGTTGAGAAATAGAACCTCTGGTAGCATCCCAATATCCATTGTCATTGCACTGCCCTGCAAAAGCCCATTCGCCAATTGTCTCGAGAGTTGATGGGAATTTAACTTCATCTAAGGAGTTGCACAATGCGAAAGCATAGGCGCCAATAGTCTTCAGTTGATTCGGAAGAAAGACTTTATAAAGCTTCTTACATCCTCTGAAAAGATTGTCATCAAGATAATCAATGTCAGCTACGAGCACTGCCTTTTCAAGTGAGCTGCATCCTTGGAATACCCCTTTTCCATAATTAGAGAACCCCATGGCGTCAACTTCTATAAGATCTCTTGGGATCATAGTGCCCAGAGTGCTCACACCTTCGGGAAGTGCAATCTCAGTGATTGTAGTGCAGTCTTTATATGCCCCATCCTCGATTTTCTTCAAACCTTCAGGGAATGAAGGATTTTCAAGAAGCTCGCAACCCTCGAAGGCAGACTCTCCAATTTCTTCAAGTCCTTCAGGAAGGATGACGGAATAAAGCTCCTTATTATTGTGGAAAGCGTATGCGCCGATACGTTTGATTGACATCGGAAGCTCAATTTCATCCCTGAATTGCATACCATAATTCTTATAATCCGGGATTTCTGTCATCCCTTCTGTAAGCTCTGGTGTGACCATTTGAACTCCACCAACGAATGGCTTGCTGTTCCAATATGGATTGGAGTAGAAGTTGCCGAGCTTGACATTAGCATACCATTTAGGCCAATCAGCGAAGTTCACCTTGTCTATTTTTGTATACATATTGAATACATCATCCTCTATTTCTTCAAGAGAAGAAGGAATGGTTAGGGTTCCAATGATTGTATCTGCCGCATCCATGGTACAAAACGCGCCGGTCTTGACTTTTGTCACACCCTCAGGTATGGCATAGTCTGAACCACCATAAATGGGAGCAAACATCAAAGTCTTGCCATCATCAGCAAGCATAGTCCCATCTTCAAGAATGATAGTAGTCTCAGGGTCAAAAGTCCTGACACTGCAATTCAGTGCAGAGCAATCCAATCCCTCCGGTACAAAGATATGCCAAGGCTTTTTCCCCCACTGACTGAATACATTTGTGTCAAAGATAACATTATCAGACAGAATTATTAATAAATTAAGATTATCACATCCCTCGAAAGCTCTATTTCCTATAAAATTTACTGAATTTGGAATTACAATAGAAGTCAGTGAGGAACAGCCTTCGAAAGCTGAATCGCCAATGGAAGTTACAGATCTTGGAATCTCTATTGATTTCAACGAAGAACAGTTTGAGAAAGCGGTGTTGTCAATTGCAGTCACAGAGCTTGGAATAATTATTGAAGTTAAAGCATTGCATCCCCCGAACGTGTTATATTCCAATTTTGCAATGCTATCAGATAATTTTACGTTTGTGAGTGATGTGCAATATTTAAATGCTCCGCCACCCAAGCGTGTTACTGAGTTGGGTATTTGGATACTTGTCAAGGATACGCAACTTGAGAAGGCTCCATCTTTTATTTCTATTATAGATTCTGGTATTACAATAGAAATCAAAGATTTGCAGCTTGCGAAAGCTGAACTTTCAAGTGAAATGACAGAGTCAGGAATTTTAACTGATGTAAGTGCATTGCAATTATAAAAAGCATTCTCTCCAATAGAAGTAACTGCCAATTCTTGACCATTATATTCAACTTTGGAAGGAATGACGAGATCCCCTGAATACTTGTTGCCATCAGGTGAAGATGCAACCCATGCTCCGGTAAATGTGTAATTACAATTATCATCATAATCTCCAAATATTCCGTAGTAGATCCCATCAGATTCGAAAACATACTGGGCAGAGACCTTCGCCGGTAGCAGGAAAGCAATCACTGCTAACAGTAATAGTAATTTTTGCTTCATAAGCATAAAAGTTGTTGGTTGATAATTAATTGTTTACTCGCGTTTGACGCATCAGCTGAGCGTCTGATTATGCCTATGGGCTCACTACATTGGCGTTAGGTTGGTAGAAAAAGAAAAAGCGTGAGAGCCATAACCGATGTTCGTCCCACAATCGGAGGCTCTGGTACTGCCCATCTCAGTAGAACGAACAACGCAGAGACCTCACGCAAAGATATGATATATACGAAGGCTCGACGCTCGCGCGCCGAGTCCGGGATATGGTCATATCCGCAAGGCATCTACCGTTGTCTCATCCTTGACTGAGATTGAAATTTACCAGATTTCCGATTGTCAAGAAAGAGCGTCAAGTAAA
>CAYNPB010000201.1:0-4605 GCA_964399005.1 uncultured Sangeribacter sp. | reverse complement strand
TAACCATATTGTTTTACTAAAATTCATTAAGATGAAAAGATTGCTCTCACTAATGGCGATAATGACGGTCATGGTGATGTCGGCACTTGGACAGCGTTCGGCTTCCGGACAAGTCATCTCAGGTGAAGACAACCAGCCCATTATCGGTGCGACAGTTTTGGTGAAAGGTACTTCTCAGGGTACCGCAACTGACCTCGACGGTAATTTCGTCCTCAAGGGAATTCCGGCTGATGCCAAGACTCTTCTGGTGTCATACGTCGGAATGGTGTCTGAGGAAGTCGCTATCGGCGATAACCTGGTGATTAAACTTTGGAACTCTACCAATAAGCTCGACGAAGTCGTAGTGGTAGGTTATGGCACAACTACACGTGCTGCTTTCACAGGTGCAGCTTCCGTGATGGACGGCGACGTTGTTGACCGCAAGAACGATGCCAACTTCGTTAAGTCGCTCGAAGGTAATGTGACCGGTATCCAGTATAACAACTCTACTTCTATGCCCGGTCAGTATGGCACTATCTACATCCGCGGTATGGGTTCACTCTCCAGCAGCAGCCAGCCTCTCTATGTGATCGACGGTATGCCCGTAAATTCAGACTACGACGGCATGTCTTCATCATCAAACAACTATTTCGACCCGATGGCTGCCTACAACCCCAACGATATTGAATCTATCACAGTGTTGAAGGATGCATCTGCAACTGCAATCTATGGTTCGCGTGCTGCCAACGGTGTGATCATCGTCAACACCAAGAAAGGTAAGGCAGGTAAGCTCAACGTAACTCTTGACGTGAAGCAGGGTTTCTCTAAGGTGGCTAACAACAATATGAAGTTTGCCAACGCTGCTCAGTCTATGGATCTTTTTGCTAAAGGTCTTGTAGCTCGTTATCCGACAAGCTATACTTATGACACAGCTTATGCTTACCTTAAGGATACTTATTTCGAATGGGACGGCGTGACAGACACTGACTGGATGGATGTCATCACACGTAACGCTTACTATCAGGAGTACAATGCTTCAGTATCAGGCGCAACCGGCGACACTCACTACTATTTCTCTCTCGGTTATCTTGACACTGACGGTATCGTAGTTGGCTCAGACAACATGCGCTATTCAGGTCGCGTAAATCTTGACACCAAATACAAATGGATTTCCGGCGGTATCAACGCTCAGTATTCTTACAATAAGAACAACTCTTTCTCTCAGTCTACGAGTGGCGCAATGTCAGCTCCTGTGACTGCAGCAATGTCTACAATGACTCCGTTCTATCCTGTCTATACTGCTGATGGAACTGAGTATGAGAATGCTGACAACTACAACCCGCTTGCTCTTCAGGATCCAAAACTCGGCGACCTTAGCCAGGTGACCAACCAGACCATCAATGCCAATCCTTGGTTGCAAGTGAATCTTCCTTACGGTATCTACGTGAAGACTAACTTCGGCGTGAACGTAATGAGCCAGCGCCAGTACGACTACTGGAGTGCTGTCTATAATCCTCAGGGTATTGATTACAACGGTCTCGGCCAGCAGTATAATTCAAATACAAGCACTGTAACTTGGACCAACCTTATCGGCTGGAACTATACAATCAATGAGAAGAACGTATTCGACCTCATGATTGCTCAGGAAATGCAGCGCTATGAATATCATTACGACTACTATTCAAAGTATGATTTCCCATTTGCAGCCGACGGCATGCGCAACATGGCCACTGCAGGTGCTGACAATGGTTCTGAGTACTACGAGTCTTCTTCTCGCCTCGCTTCTTACTTCGGAAGCCTTAACTATTCTTACGACAGCCGCTACTACCTTTCTGCTTCTTTCCGTCGCGACGGTAGCTCAGTGTTCGGCCGCAACAAGCGTTGGGGTAACTTCTGGTCAGTTGGTGCGAAGTGGAGAATCGCTCAGGAAGCTTTCCTGAAAGACAATACTGTCATCAAGAATGCTGACGTGCGTATCACTTACGGTACTGTAGGTAACCAGTCGCTTCCTTCTCTCTATGCATCACGTGGCTACTATGCTGCAGGCTACAACTACAATCAGACTCCCGGTATGGTGCCCGCAGGTATCGAGAACCCCGATCTTACTTGGGAGACTTCAAAGAAATTTGACGTTGGTTTCGACCTCAATCTCTGGAATCGTCTCAACGTAACATTCGACTACTACAATGAAGATACTTCCGATGCATTGTATGAGGTGCCTCTGTCTTATACTACAGGTATGTCTTCTACTTGGAAAAATATCGGTAAGATCCGCAACCGTGGTATCGAGCTTGGTCTCCGTGGCGTGGTATTCGCCAACAAGGATATGAGCATCAGCCTCTTCGGCAACCTCACATTCAATAAGAATAAGGTGATCAAGCTTGCTAACGGCAGCATCGAAAGCACTTACACTATCATCGAAGAAGGTCGTCCTTACCGTCAGTTCCTCATGAAGGAATACGCAGGTGTCGACGCTGCGACAGGTAAGGCTCTCTATTACCTGAATGAAGAAGGCGACGAGACCACCGACAGCTGGCAGGCGGCTGCAAAGCGCTATGTAGGCAGCGCTGACCCGAAACTTGTCGGTGCATTCGGTCTTAATGCAGAGGGATACGGGTTTGACCTTTCTCTTACATTCAATTATCGTACAGGTGGCAAGGTATATGATTCAGGTCACAACTTCACCGGTTGGGGTATGGCAATGAGAACTCCTCTTGAATGCGTTGCTCTTGACTCCTGGACTCCTGAAAACCCGAATGCCAAGTATCCTCAGTATATCTATAGCGACCCCAACTATAGCTCTTCACAGGCTTCTTCTCGCTTCCTCATGAGCGGCAACTTCCTCCGCCTCAGCAATATCACCTTTGGCTACACTCTTCCGCAGAAGTTGACCAAGAAGGCTCTTATGGAAAAAGTTCGTTTCTATATCAATATGGACAATGTACACACTTGGACTGCAAGCGATTTCATAGGCTATAACCCTGAGACTTACTCATCAGGACAAATTGCATGGCAGTATCCTGCAGTATTCTCATTCTCCGGTGGTGTTCAGGTCGTATTCTGATAAGAATAATTATAATAATTTAGAAAGCAATGAAAAATATTATATTGAAATCACTGGGCGCGTTCCTTATTGCCGGCACTCTTACCGGTTGCGGCGACGATTTCCTTAAGACTGAAATGTCTAACGGAGTCGATGTCAATACTGCCCTCAACAGTGTGGCTAACATTGGAAGTGCCTTGAACGGTACATACTACCGCTTGTTCTATTATCCTTTTGCAGGCAACTATGCTACAGTCATCGGCGACCTCGCTTCAGATGTAGTGTATTGGAATGGTCAGACAAGCCATCAGAACGACATCTATCAATTTACATATCAGGATACCGGCGTCAGCTCAAGCTATATCTGGGACTATGGATATAAGGTAGTCGACAACTCATCTCGTGTGATACAAGGCGCTAAGAAACTTCAGGGTTCCGTTTCCGGAGATGATCTGGATGAATTGAACATCTACACTGCAGAAGCTTACGCTCTCCGTGCTTATGCTAATTTCACTATGGTCAACGTATTCGGCCATCAGGTGAAAGTAAACGGTCAGGACTTCAGCAGCGAGCCGGGTCTTGTGATTGTAGACGAGCCTGTAGAAGCTTTTGCAGAAGTGACAAGAAGCACTGTAGGCGAGACTTACAATGCGATCCTCAGCGACCTCAATAATGCCATCAGCCTCTTTGAAGCTAATGGCGACCGCGGCAGCCTCTTCTACCTGAATCTTGCTGCCACTTATGGCCTTGCAGCTCGCGTAAATCTCTATCTTGAGAACTATGATGCTGCAATCTCATATGCACAGAAAGCAATTGACGAATCAGGCATCACTACTTTGACTTACACTCCGGAAGGCTACAAGGCACTCTACAACTACGGAGCAAGCAACACTGAGTCAATGTTCGCTCTTGCTATCACCACTACCGACAACTGGAGTGCAAACTCTTGCGGTACTCTGTTCTCAACCTATGATTACAGCCCGAGCCCATGGCTCCTCTCTATCTTGAGCGAGAACGACGTTAGAAATTCTATCATGTTGTTTGCAGCAGACTCTACTCCGAGTCTTCCTGAATTCGGCGGTGGTAAGTTCGCTTGCTTCGGCATGGGCAACCCTGCTTACGCTACCAACTACCTCATCAACGCTCCCGAGATGTTCCTTATCCAGGCAGAGGCTAACCTGAGAAAGGCTACTCCGGATCTTGATGCTGCAAAGGATGCTCTCCTTGTAGTGGCAAAGCGTGACCTTGACATCACTTCAGTTTCTGATCTTCCCACTACAAAGGATGATCTTCTCTCATTCCTTCGTGATGAAAGCGCACGTGAGCTCTTCCAGGAAGGTCACCGCTTGTTCGACATCCGTCGTTGGGGTGTTAAGGGCAATGCTTATGCGTACAATGCTCCAAGCGTGACATTTACTTTCACAGATGTAGATTTCAGCAATGTAATCTTCCCGATTCCGGTCGACGAGATCAACGCCGGCTTCGGCGTAGAGCAGACTCCCAACTGGTCTGCAGGCCGTCCGCAGTAATCCCCTCCACCTAATATACCAAACAGGCGACTCCCCACGGAGCCGCCTGTGCTT
>CAYNPB010000200.1:0-4614 GCA_964399005.1 uncultured Sangeribacter sp. | reverse complement strand
CGCTGGCCGGCAGCGTGGAGCAAATCTCAGTATGCCAACGGCTATAGCAACGACCATAACTATAACATGTATGTAGTGGCTAATCACACGTCGCGCACTCCCTATCATAACTTCTGGCACCATAATGATCTTCACAGAGATGAGGAGGAGGGTGGACTGTATGACCGTCTGCACGACAAGACCACGCGTCTGAATGCAGATGATGCATCGGTGGCTGTAGAGAACGGCTACTTCCTATATGTCAACGCTGCGTCTGATCCGGGCGTGATGGTGCGACTGAATGTCGACAATCTATGTACCGGTAGTACGGTGCATGTGTCTGCATGGGTTGCTGAATTATCCAAGGAAGAGGAAATGGCAAACATTGTCTTCAATTTCGTGGCGGTGCTTGCCGACGGTGATAGAGTTGACTTGCATTCATACGTATCCGGCTATGTGCCCCGTAATATCGGAGATTACAATAACCCATCAAAAGATGAATGGAACGGAGGTCCCGGCCAGTGGATGAATATCAGCTATTCGTTCAACCCTGATGTGACACGCTTCAATTCCGGCATGGTAGATCATTATGAACTTGAACTGGAGAATAACTGCAAGAGCTCATCAGGAGCTGACTATGCAATAGATGATATCAGTGTCTACATCGTGAGTCCTGTGGTAGCAGCCGTACAGGAGAGTCCTTTATGTACGGATGTGGCAGAAGGTGAGGAAAATCTTGTGCGAATCGAGATACCCTTCACCGAGACACTACAGTCGATTGACGTTGCAGAGGCAAAAACCTCAGATAAGGATGAGCTGCTTAAGCTGCAATACGTGATCCTTGACCGTGAAGAATTTGACACTGCCTATGAAGATGCAGTAGCTGCAGGGAGCGACAATCCCGGCTTGGAGGCATATCAGAGCGCTAATGGCGGTATTGGGAGTGGAGCTGTGACATTCCATTCCTATGCAAGTGGCAACCCTGACTATTCCGATATTGAATATTCCGATACTGAAGATGTGAATCAGGCAGGATTGCTTACGAATGATCGCGGAGTGAGGATGGTAGCATTCAAGACCAACTTCTCTGACACACATTTCCGTGTAGGCAAGGAATACTATATCTCGCTCTATGTAGCCAAAGAGGAGGATGCGATTGAGGCAGAGTGGGCGCTATTTGACATCAAGGACCCATGCTCAAAATTCTGCATCTTCAAGGTGAAGAGTAAAAACAACATCAAGATAGACGGGGAAGTGAGAGGTCAGGATGGGGAATTCTCCGTATGTGAGGGGGAGTCACCGACAATTTCGGTAGATATAGCTACAGAAGATGACTCCAAGGAATACTTATCTGCAGAATGCGACTGGTATCTCGGCACTCGTGACGAATGTGACTTAGAAGAGGGAAATATGACGCTCTACAAGGCTATGACCTATTTCAGGGAAGCATATCCCGAGGCAGCCTCACCCGAAGATGTAGTTGCAACCGGAGATTTTACTGAAGAAATGCATCAGTATATACTCAAATATAAGGATAAACTGATTTTCAAAAAGGATTCCTACACCTTCCCGGCAATCATGATACCGGAGGGAGCAGAGAGCGCCGAAGAGGTGGTGCTGGTATTGCCGATACCGCATCCGGAGGATAATGTGACGGTATGTACCGCTCCCATGGAGATCCACGTCTATGCCGACCTGCATTCTCCTAAGCTCCTGCACGGATTGAATGCTGGAATTACCTATCCTGAGGATATGGAGAATGCACCTTTGCGAATCGGACTTGACCAACTCGCGAAAGTGAGTGTGGATGAGAATGCCGAAATATCGACAGGCGATCCGCTGCTTATCATACCGATCCGAAAGGTGGAAAGCTCGGGAGTTGTCAGCAATGTGCTGGCAATGACTCGGCAGACAGGGATTATAACTCTCGAAAGCACAACTGACCCCAACTATGACTTGAGCAGCGAGACAGTCACATCAGAATCGGGAGAAGTGTATAATATTCTTCCGGAAGTTGAGGCAGGAAAGATATGCAGCTTCAAGGCTCAGATAACGGGAAAAGAGAACCGGCTCGGAGCAGTCTTCTACGACACATTCACGTTCCGCGAGGGATATGAGTACACATTCGGCTACCAATATAAGGAAGTGGTAGGGGAAGCCGACAAAGATGTGAAACTTTGCGACGGACATGCTCGCTTCACCCTTAAGATAGTGCCGGAATATCTCGTTTGGACTCCTGGCGAGGAGAGCCGGAACTGGAATAATGATGCCAATTGGAAGAGAGTGTCGTCAGATGATCTTCATGCTCAGATTGCCAACGTGGGCAGTGACAAGGTAAATGATGGAAGCAACCTTAAGACAGGCGCTTATATGCCGATGGACTTCACCAAAGTAATTATCCCGGCATCCTCAGAAGCCGAAGCGCCCTATCTGTATGATTGGGACAGCGATGAAGAAGCTGCTGCAGAAACGGCTGCCGACAAAGAGAAGGCTGGAGCTGCTACAGAAAGGATAGAATATGACATGGTGGCAATTGACGCAGATGCCAATGTAGGTTGTGGGCTGTGGTATGCCAACACATGCAGTCAGATTCATTTCTTGCCGGATGCCACGATCATGAACCAGCAGAAACTCAACTATAAGAAAGTTTGGGTAGACCTCGAATTGAATTCCTCAAGATGGTATACACTCTCTATGCCACTGAAGAAAGTATTTGCCGGAGAATTCTATCTTCCTACGGCAGATGCCAGACAGAGCACTCAGCTCTTCAAGGAGATAACCTATGATGAGACACTCAACAACCGCTTCAATCCGGCAGTGTTCCAGCGCGGATGGGATAAGGGTGAGGCTCTGATCTATCATCCGGATAAGGATGCTACGAGTGCAGTGCTGAAAGCCAATTGGAGCCATGTCTACAATGATGTGGAAGAGAGCTACGGAAGCGGTGTAGGATTCTCAATCAAGGCCGATGTGAGCAGCGTGGCATCAAAGCCGGAGAAAGTGCTTTTCAGATTGCCGAAAGCAGACGAAGAGTATGCATACTATGACCATAGGGGAGTAGAACTTAATGAGGCAAATCGGAAGGAAATCAGTCATGGCGATGATCATTACCGACTCAATGCCACAAATGGCAAAATATCCGCGACAACTGCAGGCAATAAGTATTTCCTGGTAGGAAACCCCTTTATGACATATCTTGACATGGAGAAATTCCTAAAGGAAAACAAAGAACTTATAGCGCCCAAGTATTGGATGATCACCTCCGGCTCTCAGAAGATGACAGTATTTGACGAGAGTGGCGATGGCTTTGTAGGAAATGCCGAGGGGCATGTGGCTCCTATGCAAGGATTCTTTGTGGAGGCTCTTGGCGACGACGTCACATCTCTTGAGCTCAGCTATGACGAGACGATGATGCTCGATGCTTCAGAGCTGACTCAGAAAGCCCCTCTCAAGGTTGCCGCACGAGCAACACGCGGAGCGAGCGAAGGCTTCCTCCTGAGCATCTCTGCTCTCAACGACGGAGAGGAATCTACAGCCGCTGTCGTGAAAGTGACCTCAGACGCTTCACAGGATTATGTGGCTGAAGAGGATATGGTAGTAATTGACAACTCTGACCTTGAAGTGCGCTCTACAGTCTACACCGTGAGCGACGGAAAAGCCTTGTCAGTGAATAGCCTCGACGGAATCGGGAATATCGAATTGGGCTTGATAGCCCTGCCAGAAGAGGAGACTGAATTGCGGTTCGATATGACCGGAGATGCCGGAGAAGTGAATCTTTTCGATGCAGAGACCGGGCAATACATAGCCATCTATGACGGAATGACCTATAAAGTGGCCGGGAATGCAGCAGGGCGTCTCTATCTGACTGCAGGAAACGGCGTGCAGGAAGTGGAGGCAGTGAAAATAAGCTGGCATTCGGATGGGGGCGAACTTACAGTCAGGAGCAGCGATGCGGCTTGCAAGGGTATCTCCGTCAGAGTGTATGACTATGCCGGAAGGTGCATGGCGTCAGGAAGCGCAGGTGGCAATGAAGTCAGAGTTCCTGTAGGATCCGGAGTGTATCTGCTCGAAGTGGAGACTGCCGGGGGGCGTGAGTGCTTGCAGGTGGTGTTGTAGGTGTCAGGGGTCAGGTGTCAGGGATCAGGTGTCAGGGGTTTGGGATTATTGATATGAAGAGAATTTTAGTTGTTATAATAGTTTTTTTATGTGTGATGAACGCCTTCCCGGAGGCCAAACTGACTCTTGTGTCAGACGAGATAGACATGGGGAGTTTTGAGGCTACCGAGATCCGGGAAGGCAAAGTCACAGTCAGGAATGACGGCGACGCACCGCTTCTGATATTGCGGGTGACGAGCGATTGCGGATGCACGGTGCCGTCGTATCCACAGGAAGAGATAATGCCTGGCGACACAGCCAGCATCAAGATAAGATTTAATGGAAAAGGTAGAGAACCGGGTGTCTTCAAAAAAGTAGTGAGAATAAGCAGCATCAGTGAAGACATCCGCAGCCGGAGCCTCCTCTTTGTCAAGGGAAATATATTGCGTCCGATCCGAAAGTAACTATTCAATTATCGTGAGTCAGTAGGGGAGGCCCCGAACTCTTCCTTGTAGCATTTTGAGAAGTAAGCGAGCGTAG
>CAYNPB010000199.1:1597-4641 GCA_964399005.1 uncultured Sangeribacter sp. | reverse complement strand
TATCAGATTGAAACCTTCAAAAATCAGGAAACGAACGAAACAAGATATTTCCTATATCCGGGGTTCACTTGGACACTTGAGTTTCAGCCTGATAAGACAGGAAATAAAGTGAGTGTTCTCTCAAGCAGATACGATGCTGAGGATTTCGGTGCCGGTTGGATTGACAACGGAAAACTAAAGTTGAGGAGAGCTGAAGAAATCAATGACACGCATGTTTCGGACAATGCAGATGAAGTGTTTACTTTTGGCAATCGCTACTTTTGTGTGAGAAAGAATGCCCCGATAATTGCAGATATTAACATTGACTATATAGATCAGTTTATAGCTACAGGAAAATCTGACTGGGATCCGGAAAGAACTGTATACAATACATTCATAGAGCAAGAACTTTATAATAAAATAGATCAATTAACACCTGAAAATGTCTATAAGTCAGACGATGGGATGATTTTCAAAATCAAACTTTACCAAACTCCCGGAAAGATAGATGGAGTCAAGGCTATAGTAAATGGCGAAATCGAGAATCCTTCAGAGGCATTACGGAATAGTTATGAAGAAGAGTTCAGCTCGTATATATTTTCGGCGCTTACAGATGAAGATTATTTCTATTCTGAATTCCAAGGAGAGGGAGAAAGCGCACTTGGCCCTCGAGTTGAATGGAGCGAAAATGAACTTAAAATAAAGGTTGATCCTAACAATGAGCAATCAGACATAATTATGAAAGCTGTGAAATAAAGCTTCGAAAGAAATAAGGAAAAAGCGATGGGAGATTAGTCTGCCATCGCTTTTTCCATGTATTCGTGCTTGATTTTCATAGTGGCTTCCGGGTCACGCCTGTCGACTGGAACTTTGGTTCTTGTCTCTTGCCACTCGCCGTCTTCTCCCAATTTGCGGACCACCAGAATATCCATTCCTTCATAGTAGGCATATTTTGTGTCAGCCCCAGCTAAGTCAGGACATCGCTTTATCGCATCTGCTCTATGCGACCATTCTATTCCTCTGCGATGTGAAAAACTTGCGTAGTGCTCTATATATCGCTCTACATTGTTCATTTCCTTTTCTACCCGAGGATAATCAGGTGCCAGTTTCTCTTCAAGCCATTTCCTCATATCCTTCTTGGCAAGCCAACGCCAATACCCCACTGTCTGCAATTCATTTGATCTTACGGTTGTCATTGTGTCGATCAAGTCAAGATGTTGCTTAAATCGCATGCCAACTACTTGCTGAAACTTTTCATTAAACTGCTTCTGAAAAAGATTCTCGTCATCTTCTGATTCATCAGAAGCTGCCATCGGGGGAAGCATCTCAGTAATATGCTCTATTGGCATATTCCGGACACCCTGGGACTTTTCTATATCCGCTTCATTTGGTTGAGATGCTTGTTTAGGAATATTCAATGGGAAAGTATCTATCTCTTGAATGCTTAGAGAAGTGTCATCATCAATAATTTTAGATTGTTCTGTCGGCAATATACTATAAATTCCTACTCCGAGAATGAGCATACCACAAATAATTACAATAGCAGTGTATAGTTTTCTCCTTTGGTTGTTCCGTGCGCTGAGTTTGTAAAGAAGTTCGGGGATCTCAGATGCGCTTGCCGGACGCTTTTGAGGATCGGGCGATTGACATTGTTTCCAGACACTCTTGAATACACCTTTGCTATCCAAAAACTCAAGTATTTTACCGATGGAAAATATATCAACCGCACACGTGACAGATGAATCTATGTTGAAATTTTCGGGTGCTGTAAATCCTTTTGTTCCTCCGGGCAAGTCAAGTCGCTCGAAACCATTGCCACGACTCATTCCTAAATCTATAAGCTTTACAAAACCGGATGCCGTAATCATGATGTTTGATGGCTTCAGGTCGCAATGTATGGTCTGGCGCAAATGCAAGTATGCCACTGCCGAACAAATCTGACTAATAATGTCAAATATCTGCTTGCTTCCAAGCGATGGATTAACTTCAGTGTAGTCTTCCAAAGTAATTCCGTCAATATATTCCATCAGAATGGACTCCCCTATCTCCGGCACTTCCTCAATCCAAAGGACGTTGACAATATTCTGATGATTTAGGCCGGAAGTGACTTCAAATTCTTTTTGCAATATATCATGATGAAACCGGCTTGTGCGATATTCAGGTTTTAAACATTTTATTGCCACTCGTCTTCCATGGTAGAGTCCGGAATACACCACACTCCATCCGCTTTCCGATTCGTGAATGAGACGGATATCCGACCATGTTTCTGTATTTGAGACATGATCTGCATCAGAAGTGAATAGGGAGTCTGTTCCTGTTTGATCTTTCATACTATGAATATGGATTGTCAAAGAAAACAATTGAGGAATAGATACTATGCAAAAATAATGAATTATTCTTAGAAATACATTATCGTTTATTAAAATTGTCACCTTAAAGGGGAAAGTTTTTGCGATTTCTTTCCCCTCAGGGTGACATAAGCGTTCACAAGGCGTTGAGGCGGCGGAGCCACCCGGTGCGGAATTTGGTGTTAGCGGGGCGTGAATTGCAAATACTGTCGATGTAGTCAATTCGGGCTTGCTTGATTTTTTTGAATATTTCGTTGGGGTCTTGTCTGTTGAGAGCTGCGAGAGTATTGGGCCCAACTATGCCGTCCGCTTTCACTCCGAGGAGACGCTGGGGTATGGTGATTCCATAGGCACCACTGGTCCAGAGCCAGTCTACGAGGATTTCTGCCACCCGCTGGTCGGCTATCAAGTCGGCTTGCCAACGATTCCAAAACATTGTTCGGAGGATGTCGAGCCACTGAGTATATGAGAGGTTTGAAAGCGAAGATACGGAGGGTGACGGTAGACTCCGGCGTTTGCAATAGTCGCGATAGGTTGCGATGGTCACACCTACCATTGTCGCACCTCCCCTATCGTCAGGATCGCTGGCTATGCCTCTGGCTTTTGCTTTGGCGAATAGTGTTTCGTTTGGCATGTATGGGTCTTGGATGCCGGTTTCCCAAAAGATTAGGAAAGGAATTAGTTTTTCGAGTTGAGCCATAGTTTTTTAAAGTATCT
>CAYNPB010000199.1:0-1497 GCA_964399005.1 uncultured Sangeribacter sp. | reverse complement strand
GGCGATATAAGAGGATATGGATTCTGTTGTTTCGGTATTGATATGGGAACTTATACCCAAATTAGTTTGAACTATACAAGAGTCATTGGAAGTATAGTTGGAGACTTCAACTGCCTTGTGGCTCCGACATGCAGAGAAGGCAACGACAATGAATAAGATAGGGAATTTAGATAAATTTTTCATAAGGGATTGAGTTTTTCTGCAAAGTTACAATGCAGAATCTTCGTCGTCCCCTTATCTTGATAAAATAATTCTTCACTAATTTTGATCCCATCGCATAAATTTAGGACGCACGAGCCGTGCGTCCCTACGAGGTCATCTACAAGCTTAAATGGTAGAATATATGTAAGATTGGAGTCTATAATATTTTTAAAGCGATGGCGGCGCAAGCCTCAGCGTCTGCGAGAGCGTGGTGATGTGCCTGAAGGTCATAGCCGCAAGCGGCTGCTACGACATGGAGCTGATGACATGGAAGCTTCAGACAGCGGCGCGATGCGGCGAGAGTGCAGAAGAATTGATATCCGGGATAATCCATACCATATTCGGCGAATACAGCTTTCAGGCAACTCTCGTCAAAGGGTCGGTTGTGTGCCACAAGTGGCAAACCGGCGATTTTCTCTTTAATTTGAGCCCAAACATCAGGGAATTTTGGAGCCGGATCAGTGTCACGACGAGTCAGTCCATGGATACGGGTTGTAAACGGGCTATAGTAGTTAGGAGTAGGACGGATGAGACTGTAGAAACGATCTACAATCTCTCCGTTGCGGACTATTACGATGCCAACGCTACAGACGGAGGAGCGACTGCCGTTGGCTGTCTCGAAATCTATTGCGACAAAATTTTGCATTGTCAATCATTTTTCTCTTGTAATTCACATGCAAAGTTAATAAAATCTTGTCGCATTTTGCTATATATATTTGAAAAATTGTTCAGGAATTATATTATGTGTAATGAGGCAGTCCCTGCAAATATCTGTCAACAAACCTTAAGTATCATCCCTGAGTTAAATTTAGTATTCGCTTGGGGGTTGACGTTGTGCGCAACCCCGGATTATACATTTGCGGGCTTCCGCTTCCGCAAGACGGAGCTCGGCTTCGTGGCGCTGGTGGATTTCGCCGATACGCAGTGTCTGCTCTTTACGAAGCTCTGCATAGATAGCATCGATTTTAGCGTCGCGCTCTGCAAGCCGCTTTTCGAGCCAGTCTATTTGTGAGCGAGTCACTTGATTTTCGGTGGCTTTTACATCCGCTTCGTCTTTCCGACGTGAGATTTTTCTTGACTGCCACCACTTCCCTATCTCAACAAGACTTTGGACACCGCCGACAGTCCCCACGAGAGTAATGATGTCTGTAATATTCATAGCAAATAGTTTTTTCTGCAAAGTTACTACACGGCACCCTCCCCCACCCTTATCTTGATATTATCAAGGCAAGATAGGCACATATCTTGATATTATCAAGGCAAGATAGGCACATATCTTGATATTATCAAGGCAAG
>CAYNPB010000198.1:2344-4647 GCA_964399005.1 uncultured Sangeribacter sp. | reverse complement strand
TCACCGTCGAGAGTACCGGTTTGTTTATAAATCTATCAAGTTTCATTTCTCTCTTGTGTTATTGTCGTCCGATTAGTTCTTGGGGGTGATGACCATGCCGTCTTTCACTGATGAACCGACACCTTCGATCACGATTACGTCGCCGGGCTTCAGACCCTTGGTGACAATGTAGTTGACACCGTCATTTTTGGAATCAATGAGGATTGGCGATTGATGCACTTTTGAGCTGTCGCCTACTACGTAGACAAACTTCATATCCTGAATCTCAAAAGTGGCTTTCTGTGGGATAGTGATCACACCTCTGTTGATCTGAGGAAGCAGAACCTGTCCGGTGTTGCCGCTTCTTAGCATACCGTCCGGGTTCGGGAAGGCTGCCTTTACAGTTGCGCTTCCTGTCGACGGGTCAAGTACTCCTGAGATGGAGACGATGCGTCCCGGCTGGCTGTAGATTTCTCCATTTGCGAGCTTTAGTTCAACTCCGGGAAGCGAGTCAAGAACTTGAGTCATGCTTTTCCGGCCATTGTCCGTAAGAGCAAGTATTTCCTTTTCTGTCATTGAGAAATATGCTTCCATCTGGCCATTGTCAGAAAGGATTGTGAGCAATGTGGAAGGTGACACGAGTGCTCCTTCCTTATTGTCGATAGTTCCTACTACTCCTGCTACAGGCGCTTTGATAAGTGTGTATGAGAGATTTTTCTGAGCGGATGTCAGATTCGCTTGTGCTTGGCCGAGCTGTGCTTTTGCAGCATTGAGCTGGTCTACACTTGTCTGATAGGCTGATGCAGATATAATGTTTTTGTCGAGAAGTATCTTATTGTTGTTGGCGTTTGTCTGCGCTGTGTTGACGCTTGCCTGGGCTACTGACACAGCTGCCTTCGCAGCGTCTACAGCTGCCTGAAGCTGAACTTGGTCAATAGTAAAGAGGAGTTGTCCTGCAGCTACTTTCTGACCCTCCTGCACATGAACTTTTGTCAGGAATCCTGAGATTTGTGGACGTATCTCTACGTCATTCTTTCCGTGGAGAGTCGCTGGATAGTTGGTGTTGAGATCTGCGTCAGATTCTGTCACCTTTAATGTTGCCAATGTTGGAGCAGCCTGTTGCTGCTGGGCATTGCCGTCGCCCTTACATGAGGTTAAGGCCAATCCGCTGCTTGTCATCAGAAGCATGCAGACTGAGATTTTAGTTAGATTCTTTTTCATATACTTATAGTTGTGTTTTCGTCTTTATGGAATCAAAATGCCTGTAGTGTGGATTGTCAAAATACCCTTAAAACTACAACAAATAAAAATCTATTTTTCTCGCATGCTTTCCATAAAAAGGAAAAAAAGAACAATAAAAAGGCGAAAACCTTATAAAAAAAGGCCGCTGATACCAATCAGCAGCCTAAAATCTTATTTTATATCTTCTCTCATTCCCTCCTTTATTCAGATTCAATCTCCCCTTTAAGGGGAAGGGGGGCTTATTAGAGGACGGCCTTCCCGGAGGCTCGTGCTTATTTATTAAAAGGTGGAGGGGTGCCGGGATCCGAATCTTCTCCCGAAGCAGGAGTTTTGGCTTCTATACCCTTTCTGCTTTCTTCCTCTTTCTTATTGATCTCGATTATTTCATCCGTACGGCTCTTCCATTGGCGCGGGCCAAGGATTGCTTTTACGTCTTCGTTGTAGATCACCTCTTTCTTCACAAGTAGATCTCTTATCTGATTGTGCTGTGAGGCATATTCTTTCAATATAGCCTTAGCACGTTCATACTGCTCATTGATCAGCCTTACTACTTCATCATCAATAAGCTTGGCAGTCTCCTCAGAATAAGGTTTTGTGAATCCATAATCCTGACCCGTAGAGTCATTATAGTTGATGTTGGGGATTTTATCACTCATGCCATACATCATGACCATTGCTCGGGCAAGTTTAGTTGTCTTCTCGAGGTCGTCTGATGCTCCGGTGCCGATTTGGCCTAAGAATACCTCTTCCGCTGCACGCCCGGCAAGCATTCCACACATAGTGTCTTTAAGTGCTTGTGTGGGAATTATCTGGCGAGCTTCCGGAGCATACCAGGCAGCTCCTAATGCGCGGCCGCGCGGCACGATTGTCACTTTCACCAGAGGATTGCCATATTCTGTCATCCAACTGATTGTGGCGTGCCCCGCTTCATGCGTTGCGATTGCAAATTTTTCTTCGTCTGTGATTACTCTTGAACGCTTTTCAAGCCCACCTACGATTCTGTCGATGGCTGCCATGAAGTCGTCCCAATCCACTGCCTGCTTGTTGTTGCGGGCAGCAATAAGGGCTGCTTCATTGCAGAC
>CAYNPB010000198.1:0-2334 GCA_964399005.1 uncultured Sangeribacter sp. | reverse complement strand
AGACGTTGGCTATGTCTGCTCCGGAGAATCCTTGAGTCTGGCGAGCCAACTGCTCTACGTCAAGATGTGAATTGGTCTTGATGCGGCGGAGATGCACGTTGAAGATCTCTACTCGGTCTGAAAGTTCAGGAAGATCTACATAGATCTGGCGGTCAAAACGTCCCGGACGGAGCAAAGCCTTGTCAAGCATATCAGCACGGTTGGTAGCAGCAAGCACTATCACGCCGTTGTTCGAACCGAAACCATCCATCTCCGTAAGCATCTGGTTGAGAGTGTTCTCGCGTTCGTCGTTGCTTCCCATGTTGGGATTCTTTCCGCGGGCGCGTCCTACAGCATCAATCTCATCGATGAAGACTATGCAGGGAGCCTTGTCCTTGGCCTGCTTGAAGAGGTCGCGCACGCGGGCTGCACCTCCGCCGACAAACATTTCTACGAAGTCCGAACCTGAAAGAGACAGGAATGGAACACCGGCTTCTCCGGCTACTGCTTTGGCAAGCAGTGTCTTGCCTGTGCCCGGAGGGCCTACAAGAAGGGCTCCTTTAGGTATCTTCGCCCCTAATTCTGTATAGCGTTGTGGATTTTTTAGGAACTCTACTATTTCTTCGATTTCTACTTTCGCCTCTGCCAATCCTGCCACATCCTTAAAGGTGACATCTGTGCCGTTGTCTTTGTCGAAGATGCGTGCCTTGGACTTCCCGACACTGAATATGCCGCCTCCTCCGCCTGAGCCGCCGCTCATGCGTCGCTGCATATAGATCATGAATATTACCAATACAAGGAAGGGTCCGAAATACCAGAAGATTTTCATCAGATCGCTCCCTTTTTCGTATTTTACTGATATCTCAGGTTTCCCTTCACTGGAAAGTTGCTCATTCCATGCGTCGATTTTATCCTGGATTTTGTTGGTGCTCGGAATTGTTGTCTTAAGTCTTTTTTCCGAATCCGGTCCCTGGATGTCATCGTGCATCTTCTGCTTCTTGGCGCCCTCACTTGTCAGTACACCTATGGCTATGCCGGATTCCGGCACAACCTCGATCTTTGAGAGCTCTCCGGCCTTGGCTGCCTCTTCAAATTCAGTCCAGTCTACACTTTTGGTTTGGCTGCTGTCTTGAAAGTAATATAGTCCGAAAAGGCAGGCCACTATCAGTATGTACATCCAGTACATTCCGAACATCGGACGCTTGTTGGAGCCTCCGCTTTTATTTGGAAGTATTCCCATTTTTTTCAGTTGTCAGGATTTATATTAGCGAATTCTCTATTGATACGTATTTATCAATAATTCTCAATTCTTAATTCTCAATTATTCCACATCCTCCACCTTTGTGGTCTTGGCGTCGTTCCATAATTCTTCAAGACGATAAAATTCTCTTGTCTCCGGAAGAAATACATGCACCATTGTATCGCCGTAATCGATCACGATCCATTGGCTGTTGCGATAGCCATCGTAATTGATAGGTTTTTCTCCCGTCTTTTTCTGCACTTCTTCTCTCACATTGTCAGCGATTGAACTGACTTGGGTAGTTGATTTGCCTGTGCAGATTATAAAATGTCCGGTGGGTGCACCATCCACTTTCGTCATGTCGAGAATCGTGATGTCATGCCCTTTTTTGTCTTGTATGGCTTCTATAATGTCTTTGATCATTCTGATTAGTATATACTTATTGAAAAATTAGGGGGGTATTGCAGCCTTAAGGCTGCGATACTCTCCCTAATTATAACAAATATTAAGCCAAAAGTTTTATAAATCTTCAAATATGTTGTCGTAACGTTGTCCAACAATTTTCCAGTCTACGATCTTCCACTGCTCGTCGATGTAGTCAGTACGACGGTTTTCGTAGTCGAGATAATATGCGTGTTCCCAGACATCGATGCAGAGTAGGGGAGTCAGACCATCCTTTAGCGGGGACTCAGCATTGCGTCCCTGAGTGATAATCAATTTTCCATCTGCATCTGCAGATAGCCAAACCCATCCTGAACCGAATAGAGTCTTTCCCGCTTCTTTCATAGTCTCTTTCAGATTGTCAACGCTTTCGAAGGTCTCCTCGATTTTCTTTCGGAATGCTCCCTCAGGTTCATGCTTACCTTCCGGGTCGAAAGTGAAGAAGTAGAAGATATGATTCCACGCTTGGGAGGCATTGTTGAAAAGAATGCCATCGCTTTTCACTACTATCTCATCAAGAGGCATATCTTCATATTCCGTGCCTTTGATAAGCTGATTGGTAGTGTCGAAATATGCTTTTGTGTGTTTCCCGAAGTGAATGCTGACAGTTCTTTCTGAAATGAAAGGCGCCAAAGCATCGGGGGAATAAGGAAGTTTTGGTTGTGTCACCATAG
>CAYNPB010000197.1:0-4696 GCA_964399005.1 uncultured Sangeribacter sp. | reverse complement strand
GAGGCCTCAATTGATTACGCATATGGCTGGACATCTCGAGAATGGATAAGAGTATCTTATAATAAGAAATATGTCTTCCATCTCTATTATGATGATACATCTTGGAGATTAGAGGTTTTATGGACTACTGGCATGATGCAGCGAACTCAAATAGAAGAGGGGATCCACTATTTGCACGAGTTGCAACACCAAATTAAGCGCTATAATGATTAATCAAAGCAGTGACAAAGCTGGAGGGCAATATCCCGCAAATCCACACATATTCCAACTTCCGACTTGCCATCTCTTTTTACAAGAATTAGATAGATTTCTCCTCTTTAATTTAAATTTAAATATTTCTTTCCCAATAAAAATTTTATCATAAATGAAATTTTATTACGCAATAAAACCAGAGCTTGAAGAGGAAATAATCTTGAAGCTTCCTTCTCCGTATGTGCTTGAAGAATTTGCAAGATCGCTCATGCAACAGTTTGTTGCGGGTCAGCCAAAAATGAAGGCCATTCCTGATGGAGTATATCTTATTGATCTGTATAGAGAGACTATGCCTATTGATGAGAAAATTGGAGTGACTAATAGTTTTGTAAAGAACGCTGATACAATAAGGTTTATTGAAACAAACTATGACCAAGATTGATCTGACCTGACCAGTGAGATTATTTTTTCTGAAGGAATAATTTATTCAAATTGAGAATATACTCAAAATCAAATAGTTTTAATTATGAATTTTGCTTTGATTGGTGCAGCTGGTTACATTGCACCTCGCCACATTAAGGCCATTGCCGATACAGGCAACAATCTTGTGGTCGCATACGACCGATTTGACAGTGTAGGTCGTCTCGACAGCAGTTTCCCAGAAGCTTCCTTCTTTACAGAGCAGGAACAGTTCGAGAGATTCTGCCATAATCAAATGAAGACAGATAGCCCTCTTCAATGGACTTCAATCTGTACTCCAAACTATACCCATGCACCTTTCATCGAATCAAGTCTGCGCCTTGGTACTGACGTGATTTGTGAAAAGCCAATAGTGCTTCATGCTAAAACTATCGACGAACTTATGAAGGTGGAAGATGAAACAGGACATAAGGCTTACAACATCCTCCAGCTTCGTCTTCATAAGGCCATAGCCGATCTCAAAAAGAAGATAGATGAAGGTCCTAAAGACAAAATCTATGATGTAGATTTGACCTACATCACATCTCGCGGAAAGTGGTACTATGCAAGTTGGAAAGGCGATGTGCATAAGAGTGGAGGTGTAGCAACCAACATTGGTGTGCATTTCTATGATATGCTTCAGTGGGTATTCGGTCCCGTGAAAAAGAACATAGTCAATGTTATGAGCTTCGATCGCGTAGCAGGTTACCTTGAGCTCGAAAAAGCAAGGGTTAGATATTTCCTCAGCATCAACGCGGAAAATCTTCCAGAGAACGCCGTGCAGGGTGAAAAAAGGACTTATCGTACTCTCAGCATAGATGGCGATGAGTTCGAGTTCAGCCAGGGCTTCACAGAACTTCATACAGAAAGCTATAAAAATATACTTAATGGAAATGGATTCCGTATAAGCGAAGCTCGTCCTTGCATTGAGATTGTCGAGCAGATACGCACATCTACTCCAGTAGGTTTGGTGGGTGACTATCATCCTCTTGCAAAACTTCCTCTTTCCACTCATCCCTTTGGATGGGATGAAAAACGCTAATCTAATAGGATCGAATATGGGAAATAAAATTCAAATGGTAGATCTTCATGGCCAATATCTGAAGATTAAGCCAGAAGTTGATAAAGGCATTCAGGAAGTCATAGATACTTGTGCTTTCATCAATGGTCCTCAAGTAAAGCAGTTTGCTGAAGACTTGAAGAATTATACAGGATCAAAACATGTAATAACATGTGCAAATGGCACAGATGCACTTCAGATTGCATTAATGTCGCTTGATTTGAAACCAGGTGATGAGGTAATAGTTCCAGCCTTTACTTACGTAGCCTCGGCAGAAGTAATCGGTTTATTGGGACTCACTCCTGTGATGGTTGATGTAGATCTAAGGTCGTTTAATGTGACTGTTGACAATATTAAGAAGGCTGTCACCGACAAAACTAAAGCGATTATACCAGTCCATCTTTTTGGACAGTCGTGCGACATGGAACCGATTATGGAAATAGCGAAGGAACATGGTCTTTATGTCATTGAAGACAATGCGCAGGCTATCGGTGCTGTATATTCATTTTCTGATGGAACTGAGAAGAAGACAGGTACGATAGGGCATATAGGATGCACCTCATTTTTCCCTTCAAAAAATCTTGGATGCTATGGTGATGGAGGAGCAATATTTACAGATGACGACGAATTGGCAGAAAAGCTTCGTATGATTGCAAATCATGGCCAAAAAATAAAATATCATCACTCTGTAATTGGATGCAACTCTCGTCTTGATACAATTCAAGCAGTAGTATTGAAAGCAAAACTTCCACATCTTGACGAGTATTGCAAAGCTCGAAAAGAAGCAGCTGATTATTACTCTGAAAACTTGAAGGACCTTGAAGGTATAGTTATTCCTACTGAGATACCAAATTCAACTCATGTGTATCATCAATACACTCTTCAAGTTTTGGATGGAAAAAGAGATGAGCTGAAAGAATTCCTTGCATCCAAAGGTATTCCTGCGATGATATATTATCCTCTGCCTCTCCAGAAGCAAGAAGCTTTCAAGAACATAACCCGAGCGGCAGAGTCTCTTGAAATCTCTCAACAACTCGCAGACTCTGTCCTTTCTTTGCCTATCCATACCGAACTGACTCATGAAGAGCAGGATGTGATAATAGATGCAGTAAAGGAATTCTTTAAAAAATAATATTATGGCAGAATATTTTGCACATCCTTCTGCAACCATAGATAAGGGAGCAATCATAGGAAAAGATGTCAATATTTGGCATTATAGCCATATAATGGATGGGTCGGTACTTGGAGATAAATGTAATATAGGCCAAAATGTTGTGGTGTCTCCTGGTGTCGTACTGGGATGCAATGTGAAAGTCCAAAACAACGTGTCAATTTATACGGGTGTCACTTGTGAAGATGATGTATTTCTCGGACCATCTTGCGTCTTTACAAATGTCACAAACCCGCGAAGTGCTGTCAATAGACATTCTCAATATGCAAAGACGGTCGTTGGGAAAGGTGCAACGATTGGAGCAAACTCTACGATAGTTTGTGGGCATGATATCGGAGAATATGCATTTATTGGAGCTGGTGCAGTTGTCACGAAAACCGTAGCGCCTTATGCTCTTATGGTAGGCAATCCAGCAAGGCAAATTGGCTGGATGAGCGAATATGGACATCGCCTTGAATTTGACACTGAAGGAATCGCAGTATGTCCTGAATCGGGTCAAAAATATCAACTCAAAAATAATGTAATAACCAGAATAAGTTAAATCATGATTTACGACAAACTTCTAAAAAAAGAAGCGAAATTGGCGGTGGTAGGCCTCGGATATGTAGGTCTACCGCTTGCTCTTGAATTCGCTAAAAAGATTTCGGTGATTGGTTTCGACATCAACGAAGAGCGACTTGCTAAAATGAGAGAAGGAATAGACCCTTCTCAGGAGCTCGATCATGAGGCTTTTGAGAATGCGGATATCGAGTTCACCTCTTCTCTCGATAAACTTCGTGAGGCTTCATTCTTCATCGTTGCTGTGCCCACGCCAATCGATTCTCATAATCAGCCAGACCTCACTCCTGTGCTTGGCGCTTCTCGTTCAGTAGGCAAGTGCCTGAAGAAAGGGGATTACGTGGTATTTGAATCCACAGTTTATCCTGGATGTACTGAAGAGGACTGTATTCCTATTCTTGAGGAAGTATCAGGACTTAAGTATAAGACAGACTTCAAGGTTGGCTATTCTCCCGAACGTATTAATCCTGGAGAAAAAGTCCATACTCTCCCCAATACAATAAAAATCGTCAGTGGTTGCGATCCAGAATCGCTGGAACAGATTGCTAAGGTTTATGAGCTTGTTGTTAAGCCAGGTGTTCATCGTGCTCCAAATATCAAAGTTGCTGAGGCAGCAAAGATTATTGAAAATACCCAGCGAGACGTCAACATTGCGCTTATGAACGAGCTCTCTATCATTTTCTCTCGTATTGGCATTAACACTTACGATGTTCTTGAGGCCGCTGGCACCAAGTGGAACTTCTTGAAGTTCTATCCGGGACTCGTTGGAGGCCACTGCATCGGAGTTGATCCTTACTATCTCGTATATAAGGCAAATGAGCTCAAGTATCACAGTCAGATTATTTCTGCAGGTCGCTTCATCAATGATACCATGGGTGGATATATAGCAAAGAAGCTTGTAAAGAAACTCATTGGCATGGGTAAAGCAATCCTTGGCGCAAGAATCCTTGTAATGGGTCTCACTTTCAAAGAGAACGTTGCGGATATTCGTAACACTAAAGTTCTTGATATCATAAACGAACTCAAAGACTTCGGTGCAGATGTCGACGTGGTGGATCCCTATGCCGATCCAGAGGACGTGCGCAGAATGTATGGTATCAATCTTATAGAGAAACCACGTGGCAACTATGATGCGATCATCGTAGCAGTTGGTCATGATGCATACAAGGATCTCAACGAAGACTACTTTGACAATCTTACCTATGACAATGCGGTATTGGTTGATATTAAAGGCCTCTATCGTGACAAAATCCACA
>CAYNPB010000196.1:0-4782 GCA_964399005.1 uncultured Sangeribacter sp. | reverse complement strand
AGATGTCGATGGTCTCGAGATTGTGGGTCTTGCCGAGCATGTAGTCGTTCTTGTCATGAGCCGGAGTCACTTTCAAGCAACCCGTACCGAAGTCAATCTCAACATAACGGTCTTCAATCACCGGAATCTCACGCCCTACGAGAGGCACAATCACCTTATTACCCTTAAGCCATTCATTTTTTGGATCCTTAGGGTTGATACACATTGCAGTGTCGCCCATGATGGTCTCAGGACGAGTAGTTGCCACCACTGCATAGCGTCCTTCCGGATCGTCTGCAACATAGTAGCGTAGATAATATAGCTTTGAGTGTTCCTGAACGAAGTTTACTTCGTCATCAGAGATGGCGGTCTTATTCTTTGGATCCCAGTTTACCATGCGGAGACCACGGTAGATAAGGCCTTTGTCATATAGGTCGCAGAATACCTTTGTCACGCTCTTTGAGCGTAGCTCATCCATGGTGAAAGCAGTGCGGTCCCAATCGCATGATGCACCGAGTTTGCGGAGCTGCTGAAGGATGATGCCGCCATGCTTATGGGTCCAATCCCAAGCATGTTCGAGAAATTGCTCGCGAGTTAGATCTGTCTTTTTGATGCCCTGCTCAGCGAGTTTTTGGATTACCTTTGTTTCCGTTGCGATAGCAGCATGGTCAGTGCCGGGCACCCAGAGAGCGTTTTTGCCCATCATGCGAGCGCGACGGATGAGGATATCTTGAATTGTATTATTGAGCATATGACCCATGTGAAGCACACCGGTCACATTTGGAGGGGGAATTACGATGCAATATGGTTCACGCTCATCGGGCGTGGAATGGAACATTTTATGACGTTCCCAATACTCATACCATTTGTCTTCAACCTCATGTGGGTTGTACTTGGTAGCTAATTCACTCATATCTTAACTTATTTTGCTTTTAATGTGCAAAATTACAAAATTTAATGCATAATTCATAATGCATAATGCATAATTTTTTGACAGAGATAAGAGATTGGAATTGAAAATTGAGAATTTTTGATATAATTTTGAATTTGGGCTGAGAAAACGTGGAAGAGCTGATTTGTTAATTTGTAAATTACGTCTTTGAATAAAATGAATGAACCTTCATTTTTGATGGTATTGACAGGAGTCGGCCAATATGCATATCGGCGACCCCAGGATGGTGTGTTTGTAGTCCTAATTGGCTGCATGCGAAATTAACTTATACAGGATCGTAATAAAGATGCATCTTTTATTAGAGATCACTCTATATATTTGAAAATGTTATGTTGTCACAATCTCACGAAAAGAGAAAAACCGAACTTGACGAGGCCTTAGAAGACATTAAAGAGGGTCGGGTATTTCAGGCAGAAAATGTTGAGGACCTATTCAATCAACATGACAGCTAAAGCATAATATGTTCACTTTATTTTGCAGGAATGGGAATTGGTAAATCCAAATCAATAATAATACTTGTATTTAAGGGAATTTATGCCATTTTTTTTGTAATTTTGTAATCTTAAAGCTCTATAAGCATGATTATGACACAAGAACTCGAAGAATCGAACCAAGAACACAAGCTATATGAAGACGTTTGTGAGATTATTAACAATTCCAGGTATAAGATCGCTGTCTATGTCAACGCTGAAGCATCCCTTTTGAATTGGAATGTTGGCAAGCGCATCAAAGAGGATATACTTTTGAATCAACGTGCAGAATATGGGAAACAAGTGTTGAAAAGGCTTTCAAAAAAACTAACTCTGAAGTATGGGAGCGGTTGGGGATTTGAAAAAATTCAACATTGTGTACGCGCTGCGTACATTTTCTCTGAAGATGAAATTATGTACGCAGTGCGTACGCAAATGAGCTGGACACATCTCCGCTCGCTGATGAGCATAGAAAATGAAATGGCCAGACAATTTTATATGGAGATGTGTCGGCTTGAACATTGGTCTACAAGAACTCTTAATGAGAAAATAGACGGACAATTATTTGAAAGAACAGCGATAAGTCGCAGACCGGACAAGATAATAAAGGATGAGTTACAAAAAGTCAAAATGAAAAATGAAATACACCCGGACATGGTGTTCAGAAGCAGTTACTTTCTTGACTTACTCGGACTACCGGAAACATTCAGCGAAAGCGACTTGGAATCAGCCATACTGAATCAAATTCAGTATTTCTTAAAGGAGTTCGGCTCTGACTTTTGTTTTGTAGACCGTCAAAAACGCATACCAATAGATGGTGTGGATTATCGACTTGACTTACTTTTCTATCACAGAGGTCTCCGCCGACTCGTGGCCATCGACCTGAAACTCGGACGATTCAAACCAGCTCATGAAGGGCAGATGCTTCTTTATCTACGCTACCTAAATCGCAATGACCGCAAGGAAGGGGAAGAGTCTCCAATTGGTCTCATTCTATGTTCTGAGGGAAATACCGAACATATAGAATACTTGATGCTTGATGAAGAATCTCCGGTCAAGGTAGCTCAGTATAATACAAAACTCCCCGATAAAAAATTGTTATCAGAGAAATTACAAAGGGCTATTGCGATAGCTAAAGAACACTATCAATTGAATGAATCTAATGATGATTGACTTTGCTCAAATAGGGAGAGAGAATTATCTGAGGATATTAATCCGGTGATGAGAAGGAAAGGAGATCCCAGTCATCGAGTGAGACGCTTAGAACTTCAGAACCATTAGATAATATTGCCACGTTGGGTGCCGCATGGTATGAATGGTTTTCTATGCGGTGGTAGACGGGTTCTATTTCGATGTTACCGTCTGCATCCCGAGCGCCCCAAATACCATTTGCTCCTTGGAAGAGGGCGAGAGGAGCGGGCCCGTTGGCATTGCGGATAGGGGTTTCCTGCTGTTTCGGCTTATAATTGCCAGGTAAGTGTCGTTTTCGTTTTGGCATGGTTTTGATTTATCTATCTCAATTAATAGCAAACGGTCCAAACTCCATAACTCATAACCTTCCACATTCACTAACGAATATGGAAGATTACAAGTATTCGTATGTTAGACATCTACTTATCCTTATAAAGGCATATATTATAAAATATTTCGAACGATTTATTTTTGCCATCTTTAGGAATATTCTTCTATTTTGGACATAATCTTTAGAGGACTAATTATATTATTCTTTAACCTTAAGTATAGAGAAAATAATCAGCAAACTTATTAGGAAAAGAACTAAATTAATTATCACAAAAAGAGGATTACTGAAATTGAAGAAAGAGAAAACAATATCAACGATTAAAAGCAAGCCTAAAAATATCCCTGCTGTCACACGAGCAGATGTCACTGATCGATAAGTTTCCTTAAGACCAACTATAATGGCAAGATCAATTGCAGTCACTATCCCTGAGAATATTCCCAAATAAATATTATTGGAATTCTCTTGATTTCCATATTCAAAGAATAGCCATCCTACAAGGATTCCCACTAAAAAAGCTATAATAGTTCGTATGATGTCAAATCTTATATTACTCATGGCTCATAAGAATCATTTTATACACAGAAGGAATATATTTTGCTTGTCGCCATCCAGTCATACCCGAATTCCAAATTAAAGTATCGAGGGTAATCAAACGCTTGTCTATTGCGATCTTAAGTTCACCTTCAGTAAATGGTCCAGCCTGATTATTATCAATGACAGCATAAAAACCAGCATTTTCCAATGTTCGGGGCATTTTTACATTCGAGTCTACCCCTGCTACAGGCATATTATTGAGGCTTTGATTCATCGTATTAATCATCTGCTGGGCAATTCCCATACCAAGACCGAATTCCATCAGCCTATCGATTGTACTGAAATCTGTCATAACAAATTATTTCTTTTTCCTTATTACGTAATTAATTAGACATCTAATCAAAGGCTTCACCAATGAGAATCAATAATACTAAGAACAACATAAAGACGATATATCCAATAATTATCTTTTTATTGGTAGACCATTTTTTGCTTGCTTTTTCAAATTTTTCATATAGAGGATCAAAGCGGGAATCTCCAGGAAAGAAGACCTTTGCTTTATTAACGCTCTCCTTGAATTTTTCATAATAAGCATTTTCTATTGGATATTCATTGTCTTTTTTGCCTCTCGCTTCGCAAATAAGGCAAAACTCAATAAGATCTTCAGCTGTATTAGGAATTGGGAAATTCTTAATTACCGATACAACCTCCGGAATATTCTCTCCCTGCGTATCACTGCTTGACGACTTACTTCCATGCTCTATATGATGCTTCATTGCAGCTTCTACCTTCCTTGAAAGACTGACTGCAGAAGAAACTGCTTCTACCTCAACAAATTCATATCCACATTCCTCACATGCCACATTCCCAACTTTCACCTTAGCTCCACACGCCGGACATTTTCTCAGCACTCCATGTTTGTTAGAGGCAGATTTTTTATCAGATGGTTTTTGATAGTTCTCACTTTCAGCTCTTTTCATTTTTGCGAGGCGCCCTTCAATTACCACCTCAAACTCATCAAGATCTACACCTTCCTCTTCTGCTCTACGCATAAGGACTTTGCGCTCCTTATCAGTAAGAACGCCATCAGCTAAAGCAGCATCTATGATTTCTTCCAGTTCTTCTGAATACATTTTTTTGTGTATTAAGATTATATTTAAATGTTAAGGTATCGGAGGAGGAGGAGGCGTAGCACCAGAACTTATAGGAGCAAAAATTTGAGATACTGCAGGAATAGTGGAAGCAGCTTGCCAATTTACCATTCCCTCGGTCCAGACATACGTTTGAGGATCAATCATTCCTGCAGAGGCAAGTTGACGCAATTG
>CAYNPB010000195.1:0-4831 GCA_964399005.1 uncultured Sangeribacter sp. | reverse complement strand
CCCAGACCGGCCAACCGAAGGGATTTCGCATTGGCTTCAATATCTTCATGATGATTGTTTACATCGCAGTTGGTATCCTCTTCTTCACCGGCTTCTTCAATATAGATAATAAAGCTATCAGTTACTGCGTCGGTGGTCTTTTGATAGCATATGGCATCTGGAGAGGAATAAGGATGTATATTGTCAATAAGGATGAATAGCGAGGCTTCGCACCAACCTATCTTAAGATCACAAACACTATGAAGATTCGTAATTATAGACATACATCGATTAAAGCATTGTCGCTCGGAGTGATCCTGGCGGCATTTGCTATTGCCTGCACACCAATCAAGAGAGGTGAATATGCCGACGGAAGCGCAACAATGTATTGCGACGACGGCTTCCGCCATATCTTGCAAGAGGAAATAGAGGTGTTCGAATATCAATATCCCAATAGCGCTATCATTCCGTTCTATGTCGATGAGCAGTCTGCCATGGACTCGCTTCTGGAAGATAAGACTCAGCTTGTCGTGACAACCCACGAACTGACCCCCGACCAGATAAAGTACATGAAAGACAAATATCGTCGCATCGTGCGCCAGCGCTGTATAGCTGTCGATGCTGTTGCCCTTATCGTCAATAAGGAAAATCCTGTATCTTCCCTTACTCTTGACGATATCAAAGGAATCATCGACGGTAAGATTTCCAAATGGAATCAGCTCGCAGTCCCTGATGATGCTTCCATACGCCTCGTATTTGATAATCAAGGAAGTTCTACAGTAAGCTATATGCGTGAGAAATTCCTTGGAGAAAATGGAAAGGTTTCCGACAATCCGAATGCTTTTGCCCAGAAAGACAATGCAGAGGTTTTCGACATCGTCAAAAAAGATAAGAATGCAATAGGCATAATTAGCGTAAGCTGGCTGGGCTCCGATCTTCAGGAAGCCAAGAATGTTCCCGTAGAAAAAAGAATGGAAGACTATGCTGTCGAAAACGACACTATAGCCACAAATCTTACCACAGAGGTAAAGATATTGAAAGTGTCTAATCCAAATGAAGAAAATGATTACACTACCGTAGGCTACATGCCTTATCAGGCTTATATCAACAGCGGCGAGTATCCTCTCTTCAGAAAAGTCTACATGATAAGCACAGCTACAAAGAGCAGCGTGCTCAATAGCTTCTACGACTTCACCAGCGGCTTTATCGGACAGAAAATCATTTCAAAGACCGGCATCCTGCCCTATCACATGAGCGCTCGACTGGTAAATCTGAAATAGACTTTGAGACTACATCCCCGTCACATGACAGAATTCATAATATCCATTCCTCAAGCTTTACTTAGGGAATGGATTTTTTCTACAAGTGGCATAATAAAGAACTTCAAATGCAGAAATTAACAATTTTTTCATAATTTATAAATAAACTTGACTAAAAAATATTTGTCAACATCGTAGAAAATAATTAAATTTGCATTTGAGAAAAATTGAGGGTGCTCTTTTATGCAAAGTATTCCCCGAACAAAAGAAACTGAATTTATAATCATTAAACGGTATATCGATGAAATTAAGAACATTATTCGCTGCTTCACTTGCCGCAATTGCAATGAGCGCATCAGCACAGACTCACTTGGAAGGTGCTGAATACTACAAGGCAGACCAGCTTGACAACGCCAAGGAGCTTCTTCTCCGCAACCTTAACAATTCAGGCACTGACAAAGCTGTAGCCAACTATTACCTCGGCCTCATAGCAATTGATGAAAACAAACTTGACGAGGCTCAGAAGTATTTTGAAGCCGGAGTTCAGGCTAATCCGAACTATGGCTACAATTATATTGGTCTCGGAGGTATTGATCTCAAGAAAGGGGATAAAAAAGCAGCTGAAGCTCAGTTTAAGACCGGTGAAGGACTTTTAAAGAAAGATGCAGCTGCACAAGTGGCAATCGCACGCGCATATTACGATGCTGATCCGGTGGCATACGCAAAAGAAATCACAAAGAAAGTTGAGTCTGCCCGCAAAATGTCTAAAAACTTGGAGCCTGCCATCTATATCTTCGAAGGCGACCAGGAAAAGGATAAGAAGAACTGGGGCGGCGCAGCCGGCAAATATGAGATGGCTAAGAGCTATGATGCTAATGCAACTGAAGCTTACGTGAAATATGCCAACCTCTACACTCAGGTGAATCCGCAGTACGCTATCACCATGCTTAAGGAACTCCTCTCAGTCAATCCTACTTCAGCTCTTGGCCAGCGTGAGCTTGCTAACGCATACTACAACAAGAAAGACTATGCAGATGCAGCACGTGAATATGGAGTATATGTAAAGAATCCCAACCACTTCAAGCAGGATGAAGACCGCTACGCATTCCTTCTCTTCTATAGCCAGGACTATAAGAAAGGTTATGACTATGCTACACAGCTTCTTGCAGCTAATCCGGGCAACTTCACAGCTCGTCGCTATCAGTTCATGAATGCTGCCAACCTTCCTGAAATGGCTGATCAGCTCGTGCCTATGGCTGAGGAACTTCTCGCTGCCCACAACGCTAATCCGGCATCCAACAAGTTTGCAGCTATCGACTACATCCTTATCGCTGAAGAATTCACTAAGGCTAAACGCTCTGACGAAGCTATCACAGTGCTTCAGGAAGCCATCAAGGAAATGCCTGACAACGCAAACTTCAACAAGCAGCTTGCGATGACATACGTAGAAAACGAGAACTTCTCAGGAGCTTCCGATACATTTGAGGGCTTTATTGCAAAGACTGAAGAACCCGGATATAACGACTTCATCCAGCAGGCAATCTTCAGCTACTATGCAGGCATCGAAAACAAGCAGAAAGCTGATCAGGCTAAGGCTGACACATACTTCAACAAGGCTAAAGAAAATGTTGACAAGGCAGCTTCTATTCTTCCTGACAACTATAAGCCAAAGAAAATCCTCGGCGACATCGCAATGCAGTATGCTACAAACGATGAAGAAGTGAAGACAGCTGCATTCCCGATGTATAGCGAAGCAGCTGAACTTCTTGAGAAGAGCGCGGACCCGAGCCGCTACAAAGCAGACGCTAAGACTATCTACAACTATCTTGGCAACTACTACCTTGACCACAAGGATGTAGCAAAAGCAAAGGAAAACTTCAACAAGTATCTTCAGTTTGATCCCGACAACGAAGGATATCGCAAATTCGTAGAAGGACTGAAAGACTAATAGTTCAAACTTTCTGTTTGAAAGCAAAAAAACATTCGCCCGACGCATAGCGTCAGGCGAATGTTTTTTTTATTAAATTCACCCATATTTTTGCTTGTTTTACAAATTTTAATTAATTTTGTACTTTTAGTGGGGGAACCTTGGAGGATTTAATACTGAAGTTGTTGATCAACTCCGTTGGAAATAATATTCATTTAATATACCCAAAAAGGTATGGCAAGAGAAATTAACATAAAGAAGGGGCTTGACATTCCCCTCGAAGGGAAAGCCGAAGGAAAACCGGAACCCATCAAAGCATCCCTTGTCGGCATCTGTCCGGATGATTTTCCCGGGTATACCTGGAAATGCGATGTAAAGCCGGGAGATACAGTGTCAAAAGGGAGTCCTTTATTCCACGCAAAGGAAGCGGAATCAATCAAACTCGTATCCCCCGTTTCCGGCACTGTAGAAGAGATACGTCGAGGTGAAAGGCGAAAAATACTCGCCGTTACGGTCAAAGCAGGTGAAGAGGACACAAAATCACCTATTGAAGAAGCATCCCTTATAGGAAAGCTGAAACAAAGCGGTCTCTGGGCTATGATGCGCCAGCGCCCCTATGACGTAGTGCCCGACGACACTGCGGCTCCACGCGATATTTTCGTGACAGCTTTTGATTCCGCTCCCCTTGCTGGAAATGTCATTCCAAATCATATTGCAGAATATCTCGAGCCCGGTCTTGAAGCTCTTAAGACTTTGACTAAAGGCACTGTCTATCTGGCTGTACGTCCCGGACAAGGACTTCGCACGAAAGCCGCAACTGTACTTGACATGACAGGCCCCCACCCCGCGGGCAACGCAAGCGTGCAGATAGCTGCCGTAGCTCCCATCAATAAAGGGGAGACAGTTTGGACAGTTGATGCCGGCACAGTAGCCAGAATAGGTATGCTCGTCAAGAAAGGTTATTGTGATTATCGCGCTGAAGTAGCCATTACAGGTCCGGCTGCAGTGAAACCGAAGAAAATAGTGACTGAAATAGGTGCTTCACTCGATGAAATTCTAAAAGGAGAACTCAAAGAGGGAGAAAGCCTGCGGGTGATTTCCGGCAATGTACTGACCGGAGTAAAAGTAGACCCTGCTACTGACTTTCTTCGATTCCCCTATCGGCATATTACAATCATTGAAGAGGGAGACAATGCAGATGAATTTATGGGATGGGCATCTATGAATCCTAAGAAATTCAGCATAAAGCGCACTTTCCCTGCCTTCCTGAGAGGACTGGAAAAACCATTCAACTTCGATGCCCGCATCAAGGGTGGCCATCGAGCCATGATACTCAGCGGAGAGCTTGACAAGGTGTTCCCGTTCGATATCTATCCCGAATATCTGATAAAGGCAATGATGGCAGGCGACTTCGACCGAATGGAGAAGTTAGGCATCTATGAAGTGGCTCCCGAAGACTTTGCTCTTCCGGAATTTGTAGACACCTCGAAGCAAGAACTCCAGAAACTCACCCGCGAGAGCCTTGAACGCCTACGCAAAGACAGTTAATTCTTAATGCATAATGCATAATGCAGAATGCATAATTTATAGTGCTTCAAATGATTGCTTAATATTTATAGATCTATATCAATGAGCAAACTAAAGAAAAAAATAGACAGCATGAAGC
>CAYNPB010000194.1:0-4916 GCA_964399005.1 uncultured Sangeribacter sp. | reverse complement strand
CGAGCAACAGTACAGACCTCACGTTTTCTTTTTTACTAACTTAACGCCAATGAGAAGGTCCAGCGGCTGACTTGAGAATAATGCCAAAAATAGAAGACAGCTCTGACTTGATTCTTTTTGTTCAATGGGAATTGTTAGCGTTCCCGAAACCACAAATATACGAGCAAAAAAGGGAAAATACAAAGCGAGCAGTGGCTGAAACAAAGAAAGTATTAAATGCAGTAATACAGCAATTCCCTGAAATAAAAATCGTGAGCAAGGATAACGGAAAAGTTCAATTGAATATACCAGATCCGGAGGCTTTGTGTGATGATGACATTTCTTTGTATGAAGAAATATTGGACTTATTACATAATTCCGAGAAAGTTGTATTTATTACAGTTGATGTCAATAATGATATTTCTGAAAAAATTGCAACGAATAAAGCCGATTATGTTCAAGAACCCTGGCATTCCGGTTATCAGGGCATGAATCAGGAAACAATAATTTACCACAAATAAAAAAATCATGAATCAATTTTTTACAAAGTGTTGGTTGCTCATGACGATGTTATGGGTAGCAACGTATGCCTATTCTTACGACTTTGAGGCAGACGGTATATATTATTTGGCAGACGTGAGTAATATGACAGCCGCTGTTGCTTCTGGAGAGTCTCCTTATGAAGGTAATCTTGTGATTCCCGCCACGACAAGCTACAAGGGAAGAGATTTTTCAGTGACATCCATCGAGTCTCATGCTTTCCTGAATTGTTATAATTTGGAATCTATAACATTGCCAGAGTCAATTAACTCTATAGGAGTAGGAACTTTTATGAATTGTTCGAAGCTTGCGAGTATTAACATTCCGAAGAACATAAGCAATCTCCCCACAAACTGCTTTAATGGATGTTCCTCACTCGAATCCGTCAATCTCCCATCGTCAATAATCGAGATCGGATCAGATTGCTTTGCTAATTGCAATAGTCTAACAGCTATTGCTATCCCTGAGAGTGTTACGTCTCTTGGAGAGAGGGCATTTTTAAATTGTGAGAATTTAATTTCAATTGTACTTCCCAATACGATCAATAAGCTCTCAAAAGAACTGTTTCAAAATTGTTTAAGATTAACGGATTTCACAATACCCTCTTCTATTGAGTTTATAGAAGATGGTGTGTTTGAAAACTGTGAAAATTTATTAAGTATTTCAATACCAGCAGATGTTCGGGAAATAGGAAATGGCGTGTTCAACGGTTGTGGAGGATTGTTAAAAGTTTGTTTCGAACCCCATCCAACATTGATATCAGTGGGATACAATAACACTGACACTTATGTGAAGAGTCCCCTTTTTAATGATTGTCCACTTTCTTATGTTGTGATTGGAAGAAACATTGACTCAGCAAGTAGGGATAGGAACAATAATACAGAAGGTTGTTTTAGTAGGAATCCTTGTTTGTCAGAAGTTGTTTTAAATGGATGTATTACCTCTATTGAAGAAGGTGCTTTCAAAAATTGCGTTAACCTTACATCAATTGAAATTCCTCGATCAGTTGTTTCTATTGGGGATTGGGCTTTTACTTCATCAGGATTGGAAAAAGTTGTTTTTGAGGATGGGTATGTTCCACTTACGCTGTCTTTAAGAGTGAGTAAAGGGGATGATAAAACTCCTAAAACATTTTCAAGTTGTAATATCGTAAATTTATATTTAGGTCGAACTCTACAAATTGGGGATGCATGGCAAAATCCTGCAGGCGGAATTAGTCCTGTCACTTTCTTTCCAGAAACACTAAGACAAGTAGTAATTGGCGATTATGTAGATAATATTGATGTCCTTTTGATGAAAAATCAGGTAGTAACATCATCGCTTGCTAACTACCCAAATCTTATTGATGCTCAATTTGGAGAAAATCTAGGGCAATTGCCTAGTTTGGAGAATAATGACTTGCTGGAACAACTCTCTATTAGTTCCTCAGTCCCTCCTTTGGCACAACCATTTACCAATTCTCAATATATGGAATTAAATGTAGATGTTCCCAAAGGGTTTCTTGCTGAATATAAGGACGCTCCTATTTGGAAAAATTTCTGGAACTTAAGTCAAAATGAGGATCTTTTACAATGTATTGAGGTTAATGATATTCGTTATAAGATAATTTCTGATAAAACTCTAGAAGTGATAAAGAAGAGTGTAGAATATGCTGAAAATGTGAAAATCCCATCTATGATAGAATATGACGGCGTAAACTATGAAGTTATATCACTCGGTGAAGCTTTTGAAGGATGTACTAAATTGATTTCTGTAAGTGTACCTTCTACCGTTCATTCATTGTTGAATAATTGTTTTATGGACTGTGTTTCATTACAATGTGTGGAACTTAACGACGGTTTGAAGAGTATAGGAAAATATGCTTTTAATAATTGTACGAGTTTAAAGACTCTGTCAATACCTTCCTCTGTTGACATGTTCGGAGTAGGTGCATTCGCTAAATGTGAATTTGATTCTTTAAGGTTTGAAGATGGGGAAACTGAATTGGCTTTTCCTCATAGCTATTATTCTTATGATGGTTTCCCTGGAGGCTGGGGCGGTTGGAAAACATATAAAAGTTATTTTTCGAATGTTTCAATTAAATACTTGTATCTTGGAAGAAATCTCAAAAACATACCAGCTCCTTATGTTGAAAAGCTAGGAGGTATTACTTACTATTATTTGTATGAAGATCCGTTTTATAATTTGTTAAGTTTACAGGAAATAACGATTGGAGCAGAAGTTTCCAAAATTGGCAGTGATCTCGCCGAGCCAATATATCAAGGTATAAGTAATAATTATCGTTCATTTTGTGGGTGTAAAAATGTAGAATATGTTAATGTTAAAAATGATAATCCTCCAATGAATGCAATCTTTGCGAATAACGTATATGTAGAGGCTTCTCTTTCGGTTCCAGAGAATACTAAAGAGTTATATCAGGAAGCTAAAGGGTGGAAAGAATTCATGAATATCTTTGATGGTACTGAGCCGGTTCTCGTAGAAGAGATCAGGCTTAACGTAACAGAAGTATCACTTGAAATTGGGGATACATTTCAGCTGACTGCAGAAGTACTCCCAGAAGATGCGACTGACCAATCAGTGATATGGGAATCTTCAAATCTTGAATGTGTGTCTGTGGATGCAAACGGACTTCTTACTGCTTTGGCAGAAGGTGTGGCAACTATCATGGTTAGAAGCACTGATGGTAATTGCGAAGCTACTTGTCTGGTTTCTGTAATTGATACAGGTGGATCGGTAGATGCAATTAATTCCGCCATAGGAGGAGAATACAGTGTATTCAACCTTCAGGGGATTAAAGTTCTGGAATCAAAAGATGCCGATAAGCTCAAGCAGCTGCCAAACGGTGTATATATCGTAAATGGCAAGAAAATAGTGATAAAATAACGTTCCGTTAGATTGAATGTCGGTCCCTACTGGACATTCTCTTACAGATCCGTAGGGAGGTTGCTGGAAAGCCGCCTGTAGTTAAGTCGAAACTAAAAACTTAGTAATTATGAAAATAGTGAAAACGTTTGAAGTTGAGATCTCATTCTGGGAATGGGTGATCTTGATATTGGTAGGTTTGCTCATTTCTATGTAATCCTTTTGTATTATAGCTCGGCCGGGAAGCCGAGCTATTTTGTTCGATAAATTAACGGCTAAGATAAGGTGCGAATTTTGTCGATTTTATCCAATTTTTAACCTGTACTGGATAAAAAAGTATGTTTTTTATCCAGTACAGTGATTTTATTGGATAAAATTGATTGTCATCACCAACTCTCAGGAGGAAAAGATAGAGTGGAAAAACAAGGAAATTTTGATAAAGCCGGCGACTCAATTTTGATGAAAACGTACATATGTCCTAAAATTTAGGACACAGATTGATACTTGCAGAATTTGAATGAATTATTTCAATAAAATTTTGACAAGCCAAATCTTTTATCTATTTTTGTAACCAACAAATAAGACCTAAGTATGGGAGCAATATTTATTCTTAATGGCCTCTTAATTTATATTTATGGTTTTGACCATAATCCTCCTCATATTCATGTCATAAAAGGCGGAGCAGAGTTCACCATAACTCTGAAGGAAAGAATTGTAGAAGGAAAGGCTCGTTCTAAGGATATAAAGCTTATCAATGAATTCATAGACCGTCATTATGAAGAATTGATAATCCTTTGGGAAAAAGCCCAGAGAGGTGAAAAAATTGATAAAATTAAATTCTAAAGATATGCTACACGTTGTAAATGCAGATTATTTGGGCAACTATACGTTGCTTTGTACCTTCAGCAATGGAGAAAGCAGAGAAGTCGATTTGTCACCACTTCTTCAATTCCCGGCGTTTGAAGAACTCAATGATAAAGAGAAATTCCAGGAATTTGGAGTCTTAAACACCATTTTCTGGTCAAACGGTGCAGACATTGCCCCCGAATGGCTCCTCCAACATGGCAAAGCAGTGTAAATATTGCTTTTAGTCGGATTCGTAGTCAGGCTACCGAGCTCTAAAAATTACGATCACAAATCGCCTCTCCGAGGCTACTGAGCTTGTGTTATAGACCCCAAGCTGAAGCCTGGGGTTTCAACACAATAATAGCTCTCCGAGCTGAATAGGCACCTCCCCCAAATTTAAGGTGTCCTAAAATTTAGGACAGCAATTGCCAAAAGTGTCCCCAAATTTAGGACACACTGTGAGTGAGTCGGGAAAACGAGAGAATTATTTTTGTCGTTTTATTTTGCATTATTCTGATTTTTATATTATTTTTGTGAGAGTTTTATCTACTTAGTCAAGATGGAAGCAAGAGCATTAACTCCGGTACAACAAGATCTTCTCAGAATGTTTGCCTTTGATCATTCTGACAGTTTTGCTATTGAAATTAAGAAAGTTCTAAAAGAATATTTGCTAAAAAAGATTGATGAAG
>CAYNPB010000193.1:0-4982 GCA_964399005.1 uncultured Sangeribacter sp. | reverse complement strand
ATTGACGAACTATTTCTCTACAAAATTTTGCCATTCCCCTATGAGAAATATTGGCTAATCTAAAGTCAATTCCGATTTTCATTTGCATAAGATTTTTCTATAGCGTTTACTATTTCTTTTATGCGACTCTCTATATTCAAGTTTTCATTACAGTACTTACGCGCATTATCCCCTATTACTCTTACCCTTGAAAGATTGTTACATAGAGATAATACACAATTCTTTATTTCATCTGGATTGTTCTTAATAATCCAACCATTAATATTATCTAATACTACCTCTTTAATTCCACCAGCTCCTGTGGTAATAACTGGAAGCCCATAACTCATAGCTTCTAAAATTGATAATGGAAAATTCTCAAAATCAGACATTAGTATTAGAATATCATTCGATTTATAATATTTTTCCACCTGATTCTGAAATCCTAAGTAGTTAATTGACCCTTTTGCATTCGCTTCAACATATTTTTTTAAGGATCCATCTCCAATTATTGTTAATGTAGCCAGCTCTTCATTTATTTGCTTAAATGCCTCCATAATAGTAAGAATACCTTTGGATGGTTCTAATCGGCTACAATATAAGATATTTAACGGTAATTTTAATTCTCGATTCGAGGAACTTGGTATAGACACACCATTATGGATTACCACTTTCTTTCCAATGTGCTGTTCGGCTGCAGAAAAGTTAGATACATGTATCGTTAGGTTAGCATATTTATAGCATATTGACATAATAAATCTATATAGCCATCGCCGACTTATCGGAGCATAAGAATTTGTACTGTGTCTGTAGAGTATAATATGATACTTTTTTAAGAATGGTATAAAATAGAAAAGACTTGCCCCATTAAATAAAAGAATATCAGGTTTTATACTTTTTAATATTTTTCTTAGCTCAATATACTGAGATATGATATTCTTACTCTTTAAAAAAATTACATTTTTTGACTTAAGTTTTTCTCCTAAATGTTTATTAGCCACAATATAACTAACACTGTATTCTTTCTCAAGACCCGATAGAGTAGAAAGGATAAAACTTTCAGCGCCTCCGAATAATGGGGAATTGGATATTATTACAACCTTTTTCATTACAAATGTATATTTCAGTAGTAACCTTTGAAAAGTGATAGATTAAATGATGAAGCTCTAACGAGGTGCCCCATTATCATCATTATGTTCCATAATCCAATTATAACTGTAATCATCGTGTATAGTAACAGGGATAGGCAAAAACAAATCGTACCATTTTGAATTTAGCGTTACTCTCCAATTTAATAGTGTTGAAAAAAAGAAAATACAAATCATATAAGAAATGAATATACTTTTTAGTTTTATTCTCTTTATCAAATAAAAGCTTCCTAAAATCACTACACATGACATAACTCGGCCATTGATAGCAAACATTTGGAACGTAAGACACCATAGTATTAATAATAAATAGATCAATTTGGTATTATAATTAAAAGGAAGTTTATAAATTATCATTATCACTATAGGAATCTGGAGACAATATGAACCCAAATAAAATTTTAACATACCAAATACATTTGCCCCAGCTATGGCATAATCTGCCGTAGAATTCTCACCCTCAGTATATCTCAGGACAGTATTATGAAGTTCAGAACTAAGAGGTAAATATTCAGTTATCAAATAAAATAACGGGGCAATTAATAACGCTCCCCCAAATATGAGGTATAATAACTTTTTAGATATATGATTTGGAACTAATAAATATCCAATTAACCATGTTGCAATAAACATCAGCATAGATGTATGGAAACATACAGAAACTATCAAGATAAGGTAATCACCTAAAGTTTTCTTATAGTCTAGCACATACCATTTTGCCATTACAAAACAAAATAGGCAACAAGCAAATCCAAATCGAATGCCGGAACATATTGCAGCCATTGGAAAAACCATAAATAGAAGTATAAGGACATACCGACGTCCTTGTCTACTACTATCAATTGTCAACTTATCATACAGTAGGAAGAACAGGTAAGAGGCTATGCCAGTCAAAACTCCTCTAATAATAAAAAACGGTAATTTCAAAAATGTCACAACATATTCAAGGACTGATAATAAGAAATCTATATGGCCATCAAGAGCGGCTTTAATTAGATAGTCTTCAAAAGGGTATCCCTTTAAAGTGTAGAAATCCATTGCATGTCTGTACTGATCTCCATGTGGGGGGATTAAGAACATCCCGCAAAGAGATAAAAACATTGCCATAAGAACATACCCCCACCTCTGCCTTTTCAATATCGATTCTATCAAATTCGGTAAAGATAGAATTGGACATAAAACAAATACAAAAAATGTAAATGTAACGGTTTGGGTACCGGATAACCTTATTTTGGAGTAATCCACTTGGTAATGGGATTATAATATTATTCTATACGAAACTTTTGGAAAATACGTTGAAGTCTTTCTTTATAAGGATCCCACTGACCTAGCATTATAAGAAAAAAAGGCATTGCAATTGTTAAGGAATCAATCTTAAGTATTGTCCTATAAATTTTCCCTTTGAAACCATATAAAAAGCTCTGATTAAAAAAATAATCTTTCCATAACTTAAATAGGACATTTTTATTATGGTCTTTTTTAATCGAAAACAACATAGCTATGGAATATCGCTCTGTATATTTTAAGGCATAATAAAGACTTTCTTTACATACGTCGCATTTTTTGGAAACTTCTAAAATATTATTCACCCATGACTGTTCCCAATCTAATAATGAAACATTGAATCCCTTCTTAATTAAAGAATTTTGATTATAAGCATAGTAATATATAGGATGGCTATAGACTTCTACTACATTGGCCTTATTAAAAAGTTCCAAATTAAGCGCTCTATCTTCCCCTATATTATAATGATAATTGAAATATATTAAATCCTTAAAAAGAGACCTCTTAAATACTTTGGCAAAAACAAATCCCGCCAAAACCATCCGATAAATTTGTTTCCGGTCTTTCTTATTGGTTAAATCATAGCTCTCTTTAAGATTGTTATAAGATATTTTTTCGGAGTCAATTGTCTGTTCTATAACATTACAGAATAAAATATCCCAATTCCATTCTGAACCCTTTATCGCATCCGAAAGTTGATTTGGCAATAAGTAATCATCCGGATCCATAAGCATTATATATTCGCCGCTTGATATTTTTATTCCTGACGTTCTTGCGCCTGTTAATTTTTGATTTTGTTCATGGTGCAGGAGTTTTAATTGCTTATATTTTGCCCTTAAATCCAATAATTTGTGATACGTATTATCAGTAGAGCAATCGTCTACGGCTATTATTTCATATTCAAAATCAAGATTTTGGTTAATTATAGACATAACAGCTCTTTCAATATAGTCTTCCATATTGTAACATGGCAAAACTATTGATAATTTAATATTACTCGTTTTATATAAGTTTCCCATATACACAATTGCTAACTTTAGATTTTGTTATCAACTCTTCGTAATTATCAATATCCTTCAGTTTACTCTCAAGTTCAGGATGACATTGAGCCCCAAGAATAATTTTCTTAGTTTCCTTTGGTAAGCTTAAAATAGATGTACTGATTATGGTATAGGCTTTACTGATACGGATCTTAAGTAACCCTAATAATTCTATTGGAATCGGCTTTTCAAAAACATCTACTTTAAAATGTAATTTATAATTTATAGTGTCTCGAGGATGAGTTTTTATTAGTATTTTCTTATTCGGATTTAATTCTATAATTTTCTTATAAATGTCTAATAAATCTGGTTCTGGCATAAATTTAGGTGCCAAAGGCTGGGTTAAGATCAACACATCATAACCACTAAGCATTTCAATATCCGCAATATCACAATCAAAAAGTCTTAATATTTCTCCTTTATACTCAGCAGACTTATTACTCCATAATTCATATGGATCAATAATTGTTGTTTTTTCTTTTATTCTATCGGGTATCTGGGCAATCCCTGTTAAAAAGACTTTCGATGCAAATAATGAATGCCCATATTTAAGATGGGATGATATGGGACCAAATAAAAAATTGTTTAGGTATCTATTCTTAACTTTCAAATTAACAAACTTATCCAGATTACCTACTTCAATATAATTTCCAATTCCATCTTCTATAACTTCAATTTTACCACGACCGATTATGCCGGGTGATATATATAAGTGGTCTTGACCAATTATTGGTGTATATTTAAGAAATGGCCAAATTACTTTTCTAAAATGAAATCTCTTTATTCTTTTGATAAATCGCAAAATAAAAGACTCTTTAAGTTCCTTTTTTACATTTATATAAATTCCATTGGGCAATTTGCTCGCTATCTTTTCAGATATTCCTGCGCCATCAATAAAAAAATAGGTTTTATAGTAATCTTTTTCGTCAATTATAAGTAACGACAAAAACAAAGTGTATACTGTTCCTACAAGACACGATAGTTTTATATTATTTTTATTGTCTATCATATTTTGACAATAGATTTTTTGATTTTACACAAACAATTAATGCAGTTACCATTGTAACAAATGCAGATATCCACGCCGTATAGATTGCGGAATAGCGTGTTAGCCAAATTGAAAGTAGCACTTGAATTAAAGCCGTACACATTGTAATGTGCATGAGTTGGTTAGTCTTTTTATAGAAAAAAAGATAATTTACCCAAAGAAGATATATACATTGAAAAAAACCTCCGATGCAAAGAGGGTAGACAAACCGGATACTTTCATGATATTGCGGGACAAATAAAAAGATTAGGCTTAGAGCAAATAAGGTAACGGTTATACTTATCCCTAAGAATAGTAATGTCATTATTTTGATTTGCTTTGACAAAATTCCTTTTACCTTCTCATACCCTTCGGCTAACTTCTTATATATATAGACAGAATTTGTTGCATTAAATGCTGTCCCTATAATCGTAATTATTGCCGCAAGATTCATGGCAAAGCTAAAGTAACCTACCACGGCCTGATCATAATAATAATTTATTA
>CAYNPB010000192.1:0-4999 GCA_964399005.1 uncultured Sangeribacter sp. | reverse complement strand
CCATAATGGTCGCGATTGAGAATCTCCTCCACTTTCAGAAGATTTATAGAAGTCTCATTCTTCTTATCCCAAGGAAGAGACAGCAAAGTATTAAGATAAGTGTATTGTATTCCATATTCCGGAGTCGACGACATGAATCGCCCCAGTTTCTTAAGCTCTTTGTTGAAGTGAGCCTCAATCTCCTTGCTCCATTGCATTTTTTCTGCCTTTGCCAGAAGCTCTTCTTCATCGCTTTCCTCAGGAATGTCGCCTAATTCTTCCTTTATGGCTCGGAGCTGTTGCTGCAGAAATTGATCACGCTGTTGCTTTGTGAGGTCTTCCCGGGTGCGTTCCTGGATGTCGACTTTCAGCTGAAGCATCTGGTAGGCAGTGTCAAGAAGATGCAGAAGTTTTGCACCCCTTTCCTTGATGTCGGATTCCTCAAGAAGTTTTTGCTTGTCTTCGAGGGTGATGGGGGAGTTGCAGATTATGAAATTAAGAAGTTTGAATGGACTTGAGAATTGAGACAAGGCGAACCTTACTTCTTTCGTGTCTTCCTCACTGAATAGATTGAGTATTTCTGAGAATGAATCGTTGACGGAAGATAACACTGCAGCAAGTTCCATATCCTCATCTTTGGGAAGAAATTCCTTCAAATGAGCTACCTGCGCATAAAAGCCTTGCTCCTTTGTATAGATTCTTTTGGCTATAGCCCTATTGGCAGCCACCATAAAAGCAGTGAAACTGCCATCCGGCATTTCCATCAACTTTGCCACGACGCAGACTACCCCGACTCTGTAAAGATCTTTAGATGTAGGAAGATCCACATTGTCTTTGACCGTCAGTGTCAATACGGCCTCATGATTCTGATATGCCATATTCAAGACATCGAGCACCTCAGGGTCTGTGACATGAAGAGGGACCGTGATAAAAGGATATAAAACTATATTTCTTACCGGTACTACCGGCATATGGCGTTCGTTGATTACAATAGAATTGAAATCAAAGTCTTGCGCAACTTCCGACATTATTCCGTTGACGGGAGATGCTGTGCTCATTGACTCGTAGGATTTATATGTAGTGTAGTCAGTCTGCTTACGGCTCATGATTCAACAATTGAATATAGAAGGCAGGATTGCCGGATTCAAGGCGCAAAATTAATACAATAAGATGATATAAGAAAATAATACTAAGATTTTGTTTGTTTAGACGGTTTGTTTTTCTTTCGATAATATCTTTTTTTCCTTGATCTCGCGGATTGGCTTTTGGAGGCGTATGATGGTCCTTCACCTAATTCGGATGGAATGACGGCCTTTTCAACTTCTTTGCCAAGAAATTTTTCAATTCGTTTGAATTTTCCTATTTCTTTTTCTGAAATGAAGGTTATGGCTTTGCCATCTCTGTCGGCGCGTGCAGTGCGCCCGATCCTATGGACATAGTCTTCAGATTCGCGAGGCACATCATAATTCACTACCAATTCAATGTCGTCGATGTCAATCCCTCTCGACATGATATCGGTGGCGACAAGGATATTGATTTTCCCACTCTTAAAATCAAGAATCACGTCTTCTCGTTTGTCTTGCTCGAGATCTGAATGCATTTCTCCAACTTTGTATTTCTCTTTCTTCAACGCCTTGGAGAGTTCTTTCACCTTAAGTTTGGAAGAAGAGAAAACAATGACTTTCTCTGTGGGAGAGTCTTTGATTATGGATTGAAGTATTGGAAGCTTTTGCGTCTCATAGCATACATATGCTTGCTGCCTAATTTTTTCAGCAGGTTTAGAGACGGCAAGTTTAATTTCTTTTGGATTGTTGAGTATGCTGTTGGCAAGCTGTTGGATTTTTGGAGGCATTGTGGCGCTGAAAAGAAGAGTCTGTCTTTTCTTAGGCAGACGAGCCACAATTTGCATAATGTCGTCGTAAAATCCCATGTCGAGCATTCTGTCCGCTTCGTCAAGAATGAAGAATGAAACCTTGGAAAGATCGACATATCCCATCGACAAGTGTGCAAGCAGACGCCCCGGAGTTGCAATCACAACGTCAGCACCCGCCTTAAGGCTACGGCGCTGTTGATCATAAGTGTGACCGTCGGTGCCTCCGTAGACGGGCATACTGCTGATAGGCAGAAAATAGGAGAACCCTTGCATCTGCTGGTCGATTTGCTGAGCAAGTTCTCTTGTGGGGGCCATTATCACGCAGTTTACGGTGTCTTGAGGATACTTATATATAGACAGGAGGTCGATGACCGGAAGAAGATAAGCGGCAGTCTTGCCGGTGCCGGTCTGAGCGCATGCCAATATGTCGTTGCCATCAAGAACGGCAGGGATGGCCTGCTCCTGAATGGGTGTGCATTCATCAAAGTGCATATCCCAAAGCGCATCAAGCAGGTCGTCATTTTCAAGGAGTTGATCGAATCTCATACTTAATTAATTACGGGTGCAAAATTAACAAAAAAAACTTAAATTCCCAATATGTTTGAACCGTTTTGTTGCTTATTTGTTACAAGAAGATTTCACGTTGTTTTATAAATGATATATTAATTTAATTGTTTATAATACGCTGTGTTTTAGTTAGATACAAAAAAGTTCAATGATTTTGGCTTAAGGGGCAAAAAAAATCGAAACAATTTGAAAATTTCCTACGTTATTAAGTTGAACAATGAACAAAATCTATTTCATTAACAAATTAAACAGCAAACAAAATGGCATCAAATAACTCATTTCGCAATAACCTGATCAATCTTCAGTCGAACTTGATGAACTTCGCATATCAGCTGACAGCTGATCGCGAGGCTGCTGCTGATCTTCTTCAGGACACTACCCTCAAGGCTCTTGACAATGAAGAAAAATTCACATCAGATGCGAATTTCAAGGGTTGGGTGATGACTATCATGCGCAATATCTTCATCAACAACTATCGTAAGACCGTACGTCAGGCTACTATCGTTGACACAACAGAAGATTTGTATCATCTCAATACTTCACAGGAATCGGCCCTCGAAACTCCCGAAGGAAGCATGACTGTAAAAGAAATCAATGAAATTCTTGCTACTTTCGATGATGAGTTTCGCATTCCTTTCAACATGCATGTAGCCGGCTACAAATATAGTGAGATCGCTGAGGAACTCGACCTCCCGGTAGGCACAGTAAAAAGCCGCATCTTCTTCGCCCGCAAGCGTCTTCGCGCAGCCCTTTCTTGAATATTTTGAATTATTAAACTCCTTAAATAATAAAAAATGTGGCAATAGCCGCATTTTTTTTGTTGTTACGCCTTATTTTATTAATTTTGCATCAAATTAACGCAGGCATCAGCGACGTGCCCCCTTGAAGGGCACTTGGCTGATAAGAAAATTTTCCAAATATGGCAGAAATTACTGAAGAAATCAAAGAAAATGAATCAGGTCTTAACTTTGTGGAGCAATACATCAAGGAGGATCTTGAGGCAGGGAAAAATGGAGGTAGATTGAACACCCGTTTCCCACCTGAACCCAACGGTTATCTTCACATCGGACATGCAAAGGCAATCATCATGGATTTCGGCGCCGCTGAAAAGTTTGGTGGCACCTGCAACCTACGCTTCGATGACACTAATCCCCAGAAGGAGGACACCGAATATGTAGAGGCCATCAAGCGCGATATCCATTGGCTGGGCTTCGATTGGGGCGATCGGCTCTATTATGCTTCCGACTATTTCCCTCAGCTTTGGGATCTGGCAATCCGCATGATCAAGGAAGGGAAAGCATATGTCGATGAGCAATCGAGCGAAGAAATAGCCCGTCAAAAGGGTACTCCAACTCAGCCGGGTCAAAATTCACCTTATCGCGATCGTCCTGTAGAAGAAAACCTTCGCCTGTTTGAGGCTATGAACCGTGGTGAATTTGAAGAGGGATCCATGGTGCTTCGTGCGAAGATTGATATGGCAAGCGACAATATGCACTTCCGCGATCCTATAATGTATCGTATCATCAAGACACCACACTGGCGTACAGGTGAGACTTGGAAAGTATATCCAATGTATGACTTTGCTCACGGGCAGAGTGATTACTTTGAGGGAGTGACGCATTCAATCTGTACTCTTGAGTTTGTCCCACACCGTCCGCTTTATGAATATTTCGTGAAGGAACTTGCTGATGAATCATATTGTCCTCGTCAGATAGAGTTTAATCGTCTCAATCTGACATATACTGTGATGAGTAAGCGTAAGCTTCTTCAGCTTGTTAAAGAAGGCTTAGTGAGAGGTTGGGATGATCCGCGTATGCCGACTCTTTGCGGGTTGCGTCGTCGTGGCTACACACCTTCCGCCATCAAGAATTTTGTAAATCGAATCGGTTATACCAAATATGAAGCACTAAATCATATAGAGCTTCTCGAGCATTCCGTTCGTGAAGACTTGAATGCTACGGCTACTCGTGTCTGCGCTGTCCAGAATCCTGTCAAGTTGATTCTTGACAATTATCCTGAGGATAAGACAGAGATTATGCTTCTTGATTCTAATCCCGAGGATCCTTCTGCAGGAAAACATGAGATGCCATTCGGACGCGAACTATGGATAGAGCGTGAGGACTTTATGGAGAATCCCCCCAAGAAGTTCTTCCGTATGAGTCCTGGCAATGAGGTGCGTCTTAAAGGTGCTTACATTGTGAAGTGTACCGGAGTCGACAAAGATGAAGATGGAAATATTACTGCTATCCATGCTGATGTAGATTTCGACACTCGCAACGGTCTCCCGGGAGCTGAGAGAAAGGTGAAAGGGACCTTGCATTGGGTAAATGTGCCGACAGCAGTTCAAGTTGAGGTTAGAGACTACGACCGCCTGTTCTCAGTGGAAAATCCCTCGGCTGAAGAAGGTGATTTCCGTGATCTTCTGAATCCTGATTCTCTTAAGATAAGAGAGAATGTGATGGTAGAACCCTGGCTTGCCGAGAATGCTAAGGTAGGTGATCATTTCCAGTTCCAACGCTTAGGATATTATACTGTAGATCCTGACAGCAAGGATGGTCATCTGGTGTTTAACAAGACAAT
>CAYNPB010000191.1:0-5014 GCA_964399005.1 uncultured Sangeribacter sp. | reverse complement strand
CGGCTCTTTGTAAGCGACTTATTGTTTTTATAAAGAGAAGAAAGGTTATAATCCACTCCCAGTCCGACATACCAATAGCTTAGGTTGCGGTCGATTGGTGGCACCTCCACCAGGATAGGGCCATCGATAGTCCATCCTGCTCTTAGTCCTATCTTCGGGAGACGCTCCGAGCGCACCAAAGCCTCCGCTTTCTTGCTTATCTCAACTCCATTGCGGGCAAGACTCAGAGATGGAGAGTTTGCTTCCGCATCCTCCTGCCATTTAGCCTCCGGTGTCATAGGAAGAGAGCGAGCAAGGATTGCAGAGTCAGGCACCACGATGGTATTTTCAGGAAGCCCGGCCACTGTCACCAAATTATTGTTCAGTATGTCGAGAGTATTATTGATTTTGATCAATTGGAGCTCGAGATTCGACAATAGCAGTTCATAGCGTGTGATGTCGTTTTGGAGTGTAGTTCCCTGCTCATATCTCGCCCTCATCTCCGACAGAATTTTTCGTGCAGATGCAATGTTGCTTTCGAGCACTTGCCTGAGATTTGCACATTTATATATGTCGAGATAGTAGCCTGTCAGTTGAAAGCGGATGTTGTCACGTTGCAGATCGTTGGCAAAGCGTGCAGCAGTCGACTTCAGTTCGGCAAGTTTAATGGAATTGGTGATGGCTCCTCCGGTAAACACGGGTTGTGTGACCGTGAGCGAAAGTCCCGTTCCAAGGTGTGGGATTGGGGCTTTCTGATAGTCTGTGAAATCACGTTTGGTGATGAATCCGTCGCCTATATAGCTGAGACTTAAGGCTGCATTAATATCGGGAAGTTTTGCCGTCTGTGCAGTTTTTATAGCCTGCTCAGCTTCTGAAATGGCCGTCAGGGATGGCCGGAGTTGCGCACTTCGGGCCTCAGCCGATTCGAATATCTCCTCCAAAGTGACAACCGACTGGCCGAAAGAGCACACTCCACCGCTCAGCAAGGAAGCACAAAGCACCCCTGCGAGCAATCGAAGATTGTTCATAAATGTAATGGAATTGCGGTTTATTACCGCTTTTAATGTGAATTATTCAGTCTTGCTTAACTCGTAACTCGTCGGAACCGCTGTCTACACTGACAACGCCGACAACTCTTCAGCAAGACGCCGTGCTCTTCCAATTTTCAAGAAATCCCCAGTCTCTGACTGCAGGATTAAGCAATGTAAAGTCAAATATAGTATCGTTCATCTTGATGCAACTCTTTGTGAATTGCACTGCAAAATTACAAAAATTTCCTCAACCCACCAAATCCAAAACTATCCCCACACCCCATACGTTTATATTTTATAGCCCAAATATATTTTATAGCCCAAAACTAACTAACCCTCTTAAACTTCTTCACATGAACATCAAAACTTTCCTACTTTCCCTCTTCCTCGCTTCTTCTCCTATCCTCGCATTGGCAGAAGGCGTCTACACCCGTCAGTGCGACGACAAGGCAAAAGTAGAACTCGCTACCTCTTGGATGGAATCCGGAGCCTGGCGCAATGGCTTTGAGAAAGCCGCACCTCACGAGACGGTCAACCCACTTGACTTCTACGAGCAGTATTCCAAAAACAAAGAGCAATGGGACGCCATGTTCAAATGGCTCGAAGAAACCGACCTGCTCGCGATCCCGGCAGGGAAACATCCCATCGAAGGCACTTCTTTGGTAGTTAGCGTAGAAGACAGCAAGAATGGTCCGCTTGAAAAGAGAGGCACGGAAAGTCATCGTCAGAAAATCGACTTCCAGTATGCAGTAAAGGGTATCGAGCGTTTCGGCATAATCGACCATGAGACATCGACACCCAACTGTGAATACAAGCCCGACGTAATCCATTACGACTACGACGTAGCGAAAGCCCGTTTCTATGACTCCACGCCCGACAAATTCTTCCTCTTCTTCCCAGAAGACTGGCATATAGCAAAAATCGCCAACGACACCGACGACCAAACCATCCGGGTAATAGTAGTAAAAATCGACTACATCGAATAATATTCCATCTTTTATAGAGTTATAGAGCGCGGTCTTACCCGGACCGCGCTCTATAGTTAAGATTCAGTATGGAAGCTCGTAAATTTACCAACTTCCTGAGCTGGGATTTCGGCTTTAGCAGCATCGATGGCCTTTACTAAGAAAGCCATGTTGCGGCCGAGGTTGCGCATTGTCTGTAGACCTTCAAGGTCTGCTTCTACATCTTCTGCCGTGAAACCATGCACTTCATTCCAGTATGTGCTGGAGACAATTGGCATGGAGCAAATGGTGAAGTATTTGTTGATCTCATCGAAAGCAGAGGTGGAGCCGGCTCTACGTGAGGATACTACTGCGGCTCCAACTTTCATTGTCTTGCTGAAGACACCCGATGTGCTGTAGAAAAGACGGTCCATGAAAGCCAGGAGTTGACCATTAGCTCCGGCATAATACACGGGGCTGCCAACGAGCAGGCCATCGGCTTCTGCAAATTTGGGAGCGGTTTCATTCACTGCATCGTTGAATACGCAGCGTCCGTGTTGGCGACAGAAATTGCAGCTGATGCAGCCACGGATGTCTTTGGTGCCGATATTGACGCGTTCGGTTTCGATGCCATTGGCATGGAGAGTTTCTTCTACTTCGCGTAGACCACGATCGGTGCAGCCGGTAGGATGTGGGCTGCCATTGATTACAAGAATTTTCATACTAAAAGTTATCTAAGGGCCAAGAACCAAGAGTCAAGAGTCAAGGTACTTTAGGGATAAAACGTTTTAGAAGGGTAGAGTGTTTTGGATTTGGATATATACAAAAGATTTGGTAATTTTGCTTGAATTTATGGGAAAAGACAAGAAGGAATATTTTGAAAAGAATAGAACATGGCTTGAAGAGAAAGCTCATGAGCCTGGAGTGATGCCGCTGGACGGCAATGTTTATTACCGGGTCATCAAGTCTGGCGACTTAGCAGGCCGCACTCCTGACAAGAATAGTGTTGTGACCGTGCATTACACCGGTCGCACAATCAATGGGAAGAAATTTGACAGCAGTCTTGGAGGAGTGGCTCCCGCTTTCCGCCTGAGGGATTTGATCAATGGCTGGATAATAGCCTTGCAGAAGATGCATGTTGGCGATAAATGGGAGCTCTACATCCCGGCCGAAAAAGGCTATGGCAAATTCAGCCAGCCAGGCATCCCTGGCGGTTCCACCTTAATCTTTGAAATTGAACTGCTCGCAGTCGCATAAAATAATCCTATGATCGCCAATGACCCCGACGACCAAACCATCCGGGTAATAGTAGTAAAATTCGACTACATCGAATAATCAGGAAGATAATGCAGAATAAACTGACTTATTATCCACTCAGTAGTAAGAGCCCAATCTCAAACGTATGAGATTGGACTCTTACTACTTTCATTTGATGCGGAATACAAGCGATGACCGGAATCCCGTGAGTGTCTTTGTCTGAAAAAAGTTGACTCATAAAAGAGTCAACTTTTTTCAGACAAAGACAAGGAGAAAAGCGCAGTCCGATGAATTGTGGATTTGGTGGTGTGGGGAATTTTGATTATATTTGCGGAATCTAAATCTATACCATTATTAACACTTTTAAGCTTTCTAATCATGAAGCTCTACAGAAACGCAATGCTTGTCGCATTATGCGCGGCAGCTCCGGCCATCTTTGCATCGGCCGAGGTGAAGGAAGATTTCGTTCCTTCCAGTAAGAATCAACATGGGCAGGAGTATCCTATGGTCAATTCGCAGGGATATGCCCGGTTTAAAATCAATGCCCCGGAGGCAAATTCAGTGACTGTGACACTTGGTCTTGGCGGTCAGGGTGGCACGAAACTTGAGAAACAGGCTGACGGCACTTGGACCGGTACTACAGCAGGTCCGATGGATGAAGGGTTCCATTATTATCATCTGATTATGGATGGAGCCACAGTGAATGACCCCGGTACCAACAACTATTTCGGCTCATGCCGATGGGAAAGCGGCATCGAGATCCCTGCTTCAGATGCAGATTTCTATGCCCTGAAGAATGTGCCTCATGGCAATGTGCAGCAAGTACTGTTCAATTCGCCTTCCACCGGCGAACAACGTCGCGCTTTCGTGTATACTCCACCTCAGTATGGCAAGGATGGGAAGAAATATCCGGTGCTCTATCTGCAACATGGTTGGGGTGAGGATGAGACAGCCTGGTCGTCGCAAGGACACGCCAATCTCATCATGGACAATATGATTGCTGCAGGAGAAATCGATCCTTTCATCATCGTGATGACCTACGGCATGACAAACGATGTCAAGTTTGGCACAATAGGCCAATTCGATGCGAAGGAATTTGAAACAGTTCTCGTCGACGAGCTCATTCCCTTCATAGACGCTAATTTCAATACGATAGCCGACCGCGACCATCGCGCAATGGCCGGACTTTCAATGGGTGGCATCGAGACAAAGCTCATCACCCTTCGTCGGCCGGAAGTGTTCGGATATTATGGCCTGCTGAGCGGAGGCACCTATTCTCCGGAAGACCTGAAAGGCAACGGAGTGAAGAAAGTGTTCGTAAGCTGCGGAAGCAAGGAGAATCCTGACGGGGTGAAGAAATCCGTAGAGGCCCTGAAGGCAGCTGGCTACGATGCCACTTCCTACGTATCTCCCGGCACTGCTCACGAGTTTCTCACATGGCGCCGCTCTCTCCACGAGATGGCTCCCTTACTATTCAAATAAGAACGATCCTCCCCTATAATGAAGACAAGATCATCCGCTTCTTTTGCCACTTTAGCGATGGCAATATTACTCCCGCTATGCGCATCAGCACATGGGATTCTGAATATTTCTAATAATGAAAATAGTAAAGGCTCCTTCTGCATGAAAGGAAGCACTATCAAATATGATACGGCAGACTATGCAGTAGTGGGAAACGTATGCGACATGCTGCAGGATGATCTCTATCGGCTAACGGGCATAAAGCCGAAAATAGCCAATGAATCCTCCCCCATCAAAGGGAATACCATCATTATAGGTACACTCGGGCATTCCTGCCTTATC
>CAYNPB010000190.1:3292-5026 GCA_964399005.1 uncultured Sangeribacter sp. | reverse complement strand
AATTATCTTCTATTCAATAATTCGGATATTGCTGCAGTCAAACGTCTCTACTTGCTGCACTCCTTTCTCTACAGGAGCGCGAAGTCCACGGATTACGGCATCATTGACATCATCCAGGACCACAGCCGGCCTCATGTCCGGCTTGTCATACGTGAATGTCAAATCATTGACATATAGCCCGTCTACATGACGTCCATAAAGCCCATATGCGGGAGTTCGACCTGCAAATTTGGGTTCCGGATAATTTGCGCCCTGTTCCCGATAGGCACGTGGATCTTCCAAAGCCTTCATCCCTCCGCGGAAATGAAGCCTGATATTATTGAGCCATATCCCTCTCACCGGCTCTTCCGGCATTCCGGTCACTATGATGGAGCACAACGAGTCGCAATCCTGAGCTATTACGTTTGAGATCTGTATATCACAAACCGTTGAATTGCGCGTCACTTCCTTCGGGCCCCTGTTTCTGCATCCGGTAGTGATGTAGATGGGATAATGATGCACGTGATTCATCGTAACATTGCTCACTGAGATATTTTCCATTATCCCTTGATCCACTTCCTCAAATGCCAATCCGCTTGAGTAGTTGAAAGTGCAATTTGACAGGGTGATGTCGCGATATCCCCCATTCGATTCCGTCCCGAGCTTGAATCGACCGCATACCCAACCTACCTTCTCCGGAATATATTCTCCCGAAAGGAATGTGCCGCACTTATAGCCCGTGATATGGCAATTCGTCACCGAAATGTGTTCGCACAATTCAGGTCTTTTAAGCGCATAAGAGCTTTTGAGCACAATGGCATCATCGCTCGACGTATTCACCCGGCAATTACTTATCGACAAATATTTGCAGCAGTCTATATCCATTCCGTCCCGGTTGGTGTCGATCGTGACATTGTCTATCACTCCCCTTTCGCATCCCGTCACTATAATGGCAAAATGTCCACCTCGGTAGATGGTGATGTCACGTATGGTGATATTGCGGCATAGTTTAAGGGCGATCGCCTTGTCGCCGGTCCCTATGGAGCCTCCTTGCACATTGCCGGCCCGTTCGGTATCTTTCTTCGTCAACCCCTTGCCGTCGATCATACCATGCCCGGTAATGCTTATATTTTCCTGCCCATCAGCCCATATCAGAGAATTGTGGAAATACGTGTGCCCCCCATCCTGATATTCGGGGAATCCTCCGAATGATTCGCTCTCGTCATACGCCTTCATTTCGGCAGGAGCCGCCAGAATCGTGCTCCCCGCAGCCAAATTCAAATGGATATTCGATTTGAGACGTATGCTTCCACAAAGATATGTCCCGGCAGGGATATACACCTCTCCCCCTCCGGCCTCACACGCAGCCTCAATTGCCTTATTGATTGATGGAGAATCGAGTGTCACTCCGTCACCCTTCGCTCCATAATCCACTACATTATATACTCCTTTCGATGCCATTATCGAAAGGAAACTGAATATCACCAAAAGAAAAACACCTATCTGCTTCATAATATCTATCAATAAATATCAATTAAAAATTGTCCCTATCTCCGTGACCGCCACATTATAACCTTTGCTGCCGAATTCATTTCGCTTCTTATCGCTCCAGTTTGGTTTCATGTCTGCCACTTTAATCTCTATCGTGTAATTCCCTTTCTTAAGCATCGGAGAAATATAGCGAAGCCCCGACGAAGGTGCAAGGGAATAAAAATCAATTGGAGTGTCTACCAGCACATTCCCGTCGGAGTCTGC
>CAYNPB010000190.1:0-3192 GCA_964399005.1 uncultured Sangeribacter sp. | reverse complement strand
ATCATGATGTATTCACCCGTAGAAGGACATTTCAGCACCTTTGGGCGCTCCCCGACTCGTCCCGGTCCAAGACGCCCATCTTTCTGCACATCGAGCGCTATACGCTCGAATGTCCAATTCACAAGATCGGGAGAAGAATAGCAACTGAACCCCTTGAAATCATTTACAGAATCTGTCTTGAATTCCCCAAACATGTAATACTTGCCGCCATCCTTTATCACGTTGGCGCCATGTGCTGAGACAATACTATCGCGCTGGTCATACCAGGGCACTCCACTGACCACCAGGTGCCCATCCGATGCCAAAAGCATCCTGCACCCCAATCCTACTGCCACACAAAAGAAAGCGATCCGCAGATTCATAATATTAGTTTTAGATTCTCTGCAAATTTAACAATATTATTTCAATAATCCAAACCACCTCAATGAATGATAAACTTATAAGTATTAAAAATATAAATACCAGATGGGAGAGAGAATGTGTTTGTGCCCGGATGCAAGCGCAAGAGGCGGTGGGTGCCATCAGGGCGAATTAATGGAAGTGTGCAACTCTCCGCACTATCAATTATGAGAGAGTCGCCTTGTATTCTAATTAATAATTGTTTGCTATTAACCATCTCCACTCCATTATCACTTCCCCATTGCGTTTTAAGCCATTCAATCGAACCATCCAACCATCTTTGCAGACGATCTGCCTCGTAAGCCACGTTTGCATGGGAATACTTAGGCCATCTCCTGCCGTCGCAGACGGCAGCCGCCGCTATCTCATCAGCATTCTTCTTCAGAGATGTGAGCATGCGGTCTGGCCCCTCCTCAAGGAATTGATACCATACTTGCTTGACAACATTGACGAAAGTCGGCATCGCATAGAACTCCCCTATCCACGTCTGCGAAAAATCAGGATTATCAAAGATAAATCGTGGTTTATCTGCCCTGCTGGCAGCAAAAGCATTTCCAAAGTCCCATACCGGTCCGAAATTCCACTTTTCATCTTCACCTCTCTGACGATTGAGATAGCACGAGCCATGGAAAGACTCCATGTCAAGCATCAGTTGGTTGACTATGAAATAGCGCGCAAGGATATCAAAATCCACTAGACGGCTTGCGTCGCTCTCATTGCCGGAAGAAACAGCATCCTGAATTGCCTGCATCGATGTCTGAAGATATGATTGTTGGGCGGCCGAAAGCTCCTCCGGAGATTTATATGTAAACCATATCGGATGTCTGGAAGAGTCCATCACAGTGATGTGGGGATCAGTATTATAGTTATCTATTTCCACAAGCCACCCTCCATCGACATCAGTGTCTGCATAATCTGCTTGCTCCTCTACGTCTACCCTGTCCTCATCTACCCGTATAGTCTCTGTAAGCCAATATAGTCCTATATAATCCCCGTTCAATACTACTTCCAATGGGCGGGTTGCAGGGGTCCAAGGCATACCGATAGCTTCCGACGCAGCAAATCCAAGAGCATTACGCAATCCGGCAGCTGAGTCATCAGCATGAGCGAGAAGTGCAAAATGCTTATTCTTTTTCATTCCCATCAACTCAGTTTTTTTGTCAAGCTTGATGCGATATGGTTTCTTGTCAAATCCCACCCAAGTGTAGTTTCCACGTCCGCGAATTTGCATCAATGCCGGATCATCAGCACTGCCAACGGCATTCACGCCTTCCGCTCCCATCGGGTCAAGATAATAGCTTGCCTGCAGGTATTCCTCCTTTGAGGTAATCGGCTGGTTGCCTTCAGTAGTAATGAACATGACCGGCAATGTTCCCGACCACGCCTTACCTGCTCCAGATGCCTGAGTCACGATGCCAAAACATAACAATAACGTCAGAACGATAGATTTCATAAATGTATAAAGATAGGTTATTAAGGGTCTAAGATATGCAAAATTACTAAAAAATAATTAGTTTTTACTTCTTTCTTTAGGATTTTTCTTGAGCCTCGTTATAGGCATTAGCCGGAATATTATTATCTTTGCGGATGGAATCTACAAAAATAGAATCGCCATGGACATACTAAGGAAGGAACTCAACAGCATATATGAAGCGCAAAACCTCAGCGCGGAGACGCTAAATGCCGAAATCGTAGCTGAATACTTGCAACGTATAGCCGTCTGCTCGGAAGTGAATGGCGATTGCCGGGTGATCACAGATGCGTCAAGCGACACCTGCTGGGTTTTCGGTTCCCGTTTCGGGCAACTTCTTGGCATAGCTCCAGGGATGACCAAAGTGGATTCCAGTGATGAGGATGAAATCTACAACAATATTCATCCTGAAGATTTGGTGGATAAGCGTATGCTGGAATATGAATTCTTCAAATTCGTGAATGCCCTCCCCTCTGAAAAGAAAACAGGTTATAAAGCCACATGCCGAATCCGAATCAAAAACAAAGAGGGAATTTATGTGACCGCTGCCAACAGCACACAAATTCTCCAGCTCTCCCCCGCGGGCAAAATATGGCTTATCTTATGCTGCTACGACTTCTCAGACAATAAGACGGAAGACCATGGAATCTCGCCGCGTATCCTAAACAGCCAAACCGGGGAATGCTTCAACCCTGATTTTTCCGAACGCCGCTCCCACATTCTCACTGATAGGGAGAAGGAAGTGCTCCGTCTGATCCAAGCCGGCAAACCAAGCAAGCAGATTGCAGATATATTGGGAATCAGCATCCACACCGTAAGCCGCCATCGCCAGAACATCCTCGAAAAACTAAGTGTCGGCAACTCCGTAGAAGCCATCACAGCTGCCACCGCCATGAATTTGATGTAATTCGGAACTTTGAAATTCGATTAGAATACCCGAAAGCAACAATTATGCATTATGACTTGCTTTAGCTTGGGCGAAGCCAATTATGAATTAAATGAAATTGGTTATTTTTCAGTATTTCAATTGATAAATCTTTGATGTAATTTTGCATCAAAATTTCTCATTATGAAAAAGATTTTACTTGCTATTGCATTGATTCTTGGCATTTCACAATGCATCATAGCCAACTCCGACTGTAACTTTGACTGGAGAAATGCCTCTGTCTATTTCCTGATTACTGACAGGTTTTGCAATGGTGATTCTCTCAATGATATCAACTATGCTCGCATTATAGACTATGGCTCCGAACGTCTTAATGCCGCCACATTCCATGGAGGAGATTTCAAAGGGATGCTTCAGAAAGCTAAGGAGGGATACT
>CAYNPB010000189.1:0-5076 GCA_964399005.1 uncultured Sangeribacter sp. | reverse complement strand
TGATTTGTAATCTCGGGGTCGTTGGTTCGAATCCGACAAGAGGCTCCCCCAAAAAGGCGTGACGGCACCAGCCGTCGCGCCTTTTTTAATGATTAATTATAAATGATGAATGATAAATTTTTGGATGCATCCATTGAATCCAAATTCAAAATTCAAAATTCAAAATTATTATGATAATCTTCAATATCACATACGTAATTTCCAACTCTCGCAAAGACTCGTTTATATCCTGGGCTAAAGGTGAAGGTCAGCTTGCAGCCGCCTCTCCCCTGCTCCGCGACTATAAGCTTATAACCGTGGCAGCTATCCCCGGCGACAAGGAATTTGCTAAATCAGAAGAGAAGAATTTCTCAGTGCAACTTTATTTCGACTCAATTTCAGCTTGTCGCGAATGGAATGAGAAATGCTTCCCTACCTTCATGGATTCATATGCCAAATGGTATGGACCAAATCCTCTATTCTTCGCCACAATACTCAAGGAACTCTAATTATGCATTATGAATTCTGAATTAAAAAAATACGATCGCATAATAATGGGTATTGACCCGGGCACAAATATAATGGGCTACGGGGTGCTGGGCATAGCCGGCAAGAAGGCCGACGTGATTGTGATGGGTTTGATCCAGCTTAACCGCTTCGAGACTCATTATCTGCGTCTTGGGCGTATCTATGAACGAGTCAGTGGATTGGTGGAGCAATATCTACCTGATGAACTGGCCATCGAAGCACCATTCTTCGGCAAGAATGTGCAGTCAATGCTTAAGCTCGGAAGGGCGCAAGGTGTAGCTATGGCTGCTGCGCTTGCTCGAGACATACCTATCACGGAATATCCTCCTCTCAATGTCAAGAAAGCCGTTACAGGCAATGGTCAGGCCTCAAAAGAACAGGTGGCGAATATGCTGAAACATCTGCTTTCCATTCCTGAAGAAAGGATGCCCTCCATTCTTGATGCTACGGATGCGCTTGCCGTGGCACTATGCCATATGTATGAATCCTCCAAACCTACAATCGCCAAGGGACCGAAATCCTGGAAAGACTTTCTCGCCAAGAATCCTGACCGTATTGCTCCAAGACTTAAAAAATAATGAGAACCCTCTGCTCCTCTGCGCTCTCGGCGTGAGAAATTTAAGAGCTTGCGAAAGTTGAGTAATACATAATTGGCTTCGCCCAAGCTAAAGCAGGTCATGATGCAGATATAGGAAATTTTTGTTGGAATTTGATTGAGTAATAATTAATGCTGAAACGCATTAAAAGTAAATAATCTAAATTCCAACAAAATACCCTTATGAAACATTTACTTTCTTTACTCTTGACATTCCTGCTGGGTATGGGCATTGTCTTCGCACAAGAAGTCACAAAGCCCGTCTACAACGAGACCACAGGAGTCGGCTATGAGACTTTAGACGCCGCTTGGGATGCAGCAGCCTCAGGCGATGTACTGCTCCTCAACGAGGATGTGACAGTCAGCACCCGTCGAAATTGCAACAACCGTGACATAACCATTCGGAGCAATGGCAACACCACCCATAGTATTATTCGTGCACAAGGAAACACCGGCAATATGCTCTTCCTTTCCAATAGCTCCAGTTGCACTCTCACTCTTGAAAATGTAATAATTGACGGTAACGATATCTCCTCTACAGTTTCAATATTGGAAGCAAGCAGCAGCGGATTGGTTAATCTCATAAATGTAGAAGTTAAAGATGCAAAGACAAGCAAAGATCAGGGATTCTTCTGTATCAAAAACAATGGCAAGCTATCTGTAAATGGACTAAAATTAACAAATTCAGCTGTTACCTATGAAGGTCGTGGCGATATATTTGTAGGCTCAAACTCTGTTGACATTCAAGGATTATGTGAATTTAGTGTATTTGTAGAGAAAACCTATCCAATCACAGACAATGGGCTTTTAAAAGGAAGCAACGTAACCCTACTTTTTGATACTTCACGCGCCAATAATGCAGACAATCCCCTTGTCAAGAATGCGACTGCGGCATCTTACTACAAATGTGGAATCGACGGATATAAATTTAATATCTTTGACGACAATCTGACTCCTTATGAATTGACTGCAGAGTTGCCTCAGGGGTCCAATGCTGTAGTCAATGAGACTACGGGAAAAGGCTACTCCAACCTTGTGGCAGCTTGGAATGCTGCTCAAAGCGATGATGTACTCGTCTTAAACGAAACTGCTACAGTCACGGAGCGACTCAATAGCAACGAACGCAATATAACTATAAAGTCAAATGAAAACTCTCAGGTGACTATCACTCGTGGAGACAACTATAATGGACTACTTTTCCTTACCAATCACGCCAATGATATTATCACTCTCGAAAATTTGGCTATCGATGAAGAAAACACTATGACCGATGGTTCGATTATCGAGGCTGGAAATAACGGAACTTTCACTCTTAAAGATGTCAAGCTTCTCAACGGAGCCTCTCATAGCGGGCAAGGGCTGATAGTAGTAAAGAATGGAGGTCATCTCAACATCAACAATCTTGAAATAAAGGGCAGCAATATCCCCGAAGGTTGCGGTGAAATCTTTGCAGGTACAAATAATATCCAAATTGGAGGTATATGCAGCTTTAGCCTATATATTGATGAAGCAAACTTTGTGACTGACTCAGGTGTGACCGATGGAAGCACAATTAAAACCTTTTTCAATACTGAAAAGCGTGGCGACAATGTGCTTGTAACCGGCGTGCAGTCTGAAAGCAGCTATGTATGCGGTGTGGAAGACTATAAGTTCACATTCGACAATAACGGCAATATGTATGCCAAGTCTACTTTAATACCGGAAATACCGGAAAACACAAAACCGGTCTATAACTCAACAAGCGACAAAGGCTTTGAAACACTTGCCGCAGCGTGGAATGCTGCCAATAGCGATGATGTGCTCATTCTGAATGAACCGGCTACCATTTCTGAGGGACGCCTCAATAGCGACGGCCGAACCATCACTATCACAAGTAAGGATGGCTCTATGCAAACTATCACAAGAGGTGACGGTTTTGACAAACTGCTCTTCCTTTCCAATAATGGGAACGGATCGAATGGCAAGATCATTCTTGATAATGTGATTCTTGACAATGCCAATAGCTCCTTTGCAGATATGGTAGAAAGCAGCCACAATGGTGTTGTAGAGCTAAATAATGTAGTAGTACGTAACGCAGTTGGTAAGAATTTCATTTCAGAGAAGGAAAGTGGAGGCAATGGCACGCTTATCATCAATGGTCTCTCTTTTGAGGATTGCACAGTTGAAGAAGGAAAAGCTGAGGTATCCTTCAACAAAGGCTCACTTATCGTAGCAGGGGAATGCAATTTCAGCATCCAATATGATACTCAGAATTCAGTTGAAGACAATGGCGTAGCAGAAGGCAGCAAGATAACTCTAATCTTTGATCCGACAACTCAAGGCGACAATGTGCTTGTGACCGGAGTTAAGTCTGAAAGCAGCTTTGTATGCGGTGTCGAAGACTATGAATTGACATTCGATGCAAATGGAAATGCCTACGCACAATCTACAATCGTGCCCGCAGAACCGGAAGACACCAAACCTGTCTACAACTCAACAAGCGAAAAAGGATTCGAAACGCTGGCAGCAGCTTGGAATTCGGCCAATAGCGGCGATGTGCTCATCCTGAACCAGGATGCCACTATAACAAAAGATGATGGACGCCTTAACAGCAACGGACGCACTATCACTATCACCAGCAAGGAAGGCACCACTCAGAGCATCATCAGAGGTGAAGGAAACAGCGCTTTGATGTTCCTCCCTACAGCCGGAGAGGAAACCAATGGGGAAATTATCCTCGAAAATGTGATATTGGACGGAAATAATGTAGAAAACTGCAATCCGATCATTGAATGCAGCCAAAATGGAAGCATCACATTGAATAATGTTGTAGTCCGCAATGCAATTGGCAACGAGAGTGCAATCTCTGTCAGAGAAAGTAAGGGCAATGGACATCTTACATTGAATGGACTCACAATCGAAGAGGGAAGCGGAATCCTTTCACTTGCGGATGCCAGCGACCTCTCTATGGAAGGAGTTTGCAATTTCACTCTGAATATCACCAGCACTCACTCCGCTGTAGACAATGGCGTAGCTGAAGGAAGCGAGATAACACTCCTATTCAATGCAGACATAGCAGCCGACAAGGTGCTCGTAGAAGGAGTCGAGTCAGCCGACAACTATATCTGCGGAGTGGAAGACTTTGAGCTAAAACTTGAAGAAGGTAATCTTTATGCGGTGTCGACCATAGAACCTGAAAATCCTGACGTTCCGGATGATCCCGAAGATCCTGAAGATACAAAACCCGTCTATAACCCTGCAAGCGGAAAGGGATTCGACTCACTCGCAGCAGCATGGAAAGCCGCTGAAAACAACGATGTGCTTATTCTTAATGAGCCGGCAGTGGTAGATGAACGCCTCAACAGTGATAGCCGCAACATCACCATTAAGTCAAATGGCGACACTCCAATGACCATCAAACGAGGCAACGGCTACAATGGAATCCTCTTCCTGACAACTGAACCAACGGATGGCGCAGAAGGGAATTCAATCACTCTTGAAAATGTCATCATCGATGAAGAAAACACATTGACCCCGGGCTCTATCATCGAAGCCGGCAACCACGGCACAGTGACACTTACAGATGTCAAGATTATCAATGGAGCTACCGACAACGGTCAAGGACTCGTGGCTGTGAAAAACGGTGGAAAACTCATCATCAACAATCTTGACATCGAAGGAAGCACAATTCCGGAGGGTCGCGGTGAGATATTCGCAGGCACCAATGGCATTCAGATGAGTGGACGCTGCAACTTCAGCCTATTCCTCGAGGGAAGCAACCATGCAGCAGACAATGGAATTACGGAAGGACAGGTGAAGCTTCATATAGATGCCGACGAACGAAACCTTGATGCAGCCGTCATCACCGGAGCTGATTCTCTCGACCGATATGTATGCGCAACGTCAGGCCACAAGCTCAACGCGAGTGAGGATGGCATATATATCGCCAAAGAAGGCACCACCGGCATCGAAGCAGCAGACTATGCAGAAGATAG
>CAYNPB010000188.1:1844-5108 GCA_964399005.1 uncultured Sangeribacter sp. | reverse complement strand
AAAGGATATTCAGTCAATGCCGCCGCAAGCTTCTTTCTCTCTTCCTTAATCACTTTAATCCTTTCAGGAACCGGATCTGCGAGGAGACGCTCAACATTTTCGGAGGTAGCGAGATTGATATTGTAAGGATATTTCACACGATTCATATAGCCGATAATCTCGGGAGAGGCGAAAGCAAGTCCACAACGGAGTCCTGCCATCCCCCATGCCTTAGAAAGAGTCTGGAGCACTACGAGATTTGGATATTTGGAAAGAATCGAGAGCATCCCGGGCACGTCGGAAAAATCAATGTAAGCCTCATCTACTACCACAATACCGGGGAATTGACTCACTACACGCTCAATCTCCTCACGCGGGAAGGCATTGCCGGTAGGATTATTCGGAGAGCATATGAAGAGAAGACGGGAGTCGGCATCAGCTGCCTCCAGAAGCCTATCGATAGGGAGTGAAAAGTCATCGTTTAGAAGGACCTTTCGCATCTCTACATCGTTGATGTCGGCTGCCACTTCATACATCCCATAGCTCGGAGAGATAGAGATGGCATTGCTTTTGCCGGGCTGACAAAAGATGCGGAAAAGAAGGTCGATGGCTTCATCGCTGCCGTTGCCGATAAAGATATTCTCAACCGGAACCCCTTTTATAGGGGAAAGGAGAGTCTTAAGCCTCGCCTGGCGGGGATCGGGATATCGGTTGTAGCCATTATTGTATGGCGACTCATTAGCATCAAGGAATACACCAAGATCTCCCTCATATTCATCGCGGGCTGTGGAATATGGCTGGAGGGAGCGAATGTTGGGGCGTATGAGATCTGTTATTTGCATCGCATTCTGATTTTTACAGCCTGAGCGTGGGCCTCAAGACCCTCGGCATCAGCCATTGTGATGATAGTGTCGGCAAGACGGGCAAGGCCCTCGGAAGTGAGGTGCTGGATGGTGGTCTTACGCATATAGCTGTCGATGTTGACACCACTGCAGCTGTGGGCCCAACCGGATGTGGGGAGTGTATGGTTAGTGCCAGAGGCATAGTCGCCGGCACTTTCCGGAGAGTAGTTGCCGATGAAGACACTTCCTGCCGCCGTGATGGCGTCGGCAGCCTCAAATGGTTCGCTGAGAGATATGATCAGATGCTCAGCGCCATAGAGATTTGCAAAGGCTATCATATCTTCACGCTTCGGGAGGACAATGATGCGGGAATTCTCAAGTGAACGGCTTACGTAATCAGCACGATCGAGCTTGGAAGCCTGAATGCGGACGGCTTCATTGATTTTCTCGGCAAGTTCAATTGAATTGCAGACCACCATACCTTGTGAGTCAGCTCCATGTTCGCACTGGGAGAGGATATCGGCAGCCACAAATTCGGGGACAGCAGTCTCGTCTGCGAGAATCATCACCTCAGACGGGCCGGCAGGCATATCAATGGAGACTACCCTGCCTCCTACCTGCTGCTTTGCAGCTGTGACGAATCTATTGCCGGGACCAAATATCTTGTCGACGGGAGAAATGGTTTCGGTGCCATATGCCAAAGCTGCAATGGCCTGCGCGCCCCCTACCTTATACACCTCATCGACACCACATACGCGTGCTGCGTACAGCACTGCGGGGGCTACACGTCCTTGACGGTCGCATGGGGTGGCCATCACCACACGTCGGCATCCGGCAATACGAGCAGGAATGGCGAGCATCAACACTGTAGAGAAGAGGGGGGCTGTGCCTCCCGGGATATAGATGCCAACGTTTTGAATTGCCACAGGACGCTGGATGCAAGTGACTCCCGGCATAGTCTCCACTCTGACCTCAGCAGGAAGTTGGACGCGATGAAAAGAGGATATATTTTCAGCTGCAGTCTTGATAGCTGCTTTTAAGGATTCAGGAATTGAAGCTTCTGCTTCGGCAAATTCCTCGCCAGAAACTTTTAGAGAATACGGGATGGACAAGCCGTCGATTTCTGCGGCAAGCTGCATAAGGGCTTGGTCGCCATCTTCGCGGACACGGCGGATGATGCCGGCTACAATCTTATCGACTTCTGCGCTTTCCTCAGCTTTGGCACGGCGGCAGAGTTCAGGCCACTGTGCCGGATCAGGATTACTATAGATTTTCATGGGATAATCTTATCAACTGATAATACAAGGATTCCTTCTGCTCCAATAGCCTTCAATTGTCGCACTTTATCCCAAAGCTTGGAGGACTCCACTACGGAGTGAAGGGAGTGCCAACCGGGAGTGGCGAGCGGGAGGACAGTCGGAGAGCGCATGGCCGGAAGAATTTCGATAGCTTTTTCAAGACTTTCTGTGGGAATATTCATGAGGAGATATTTCATGCCCCGGCTGATGCTGTCGCTTTCAATGCGGAATTCAATTTCGTCGAGAAGTTCGCGGTATTCAGGCGAGAGAGATGGGTTGGCGACAAGTACGGCCTGGGATTCCATGACGACTTCGACCTCCTTAAGACCATTGGATATGAGGGTGCCACCGGAAGAGACGATATCGAAAATGGCATCGGCCATGCCGGCAGATGGGGTGATTTCGACAGAGCCGGAGATGACAACCGGGATTATCTCGATTCCAAGGCCTTCGAAATAGCGGCGCAGGATGCGAGGATATGATGTAGCAATACGCTTGCCTCGGAAGTATTCAGGGCCTGTGTATTCCTCCCGCTTGGGGATTGCGAGGGAGAGTCGGCAAGCCCCGAATCCGAGAGGACGGACGATGTCGACTTTCGCATCTTTCTCTTCTACTTCGTTGAGACCTACTATACCGAGTTGGGCAGAGTTTTCGGCTACGAGTCCGGGAATATCGTCGTCTCGGACGTTGAGGATCTCGAGGGGGAAGTTAATGGCTTTGGAGAGATACTTGCGTTTGGCGGTATCGATCTTGATACCGATTCGGCCGAGGAGGTCGACAGACTCTTCACCGAGGCGACCTTTGTTTTGGATGGCAATTCTTAGCATATTAGTATTTGCGTATTTGCGTAGCGCGTAGCGCGTGGCGCGATTATTTATAGGAAAAGCCTCAGAGTGGGGTTTGACCCAAGGCTCTGAGGCTTTGTATGTTGATTTTAAATAAAATTACTTGTCTAATCACATGCATAGCAACGTCGCCGCCGGTGGTAACTGGTGGTGGTGATGATGATGGATGTGACGTGAGATATAAAGCATGAATAATGGTGCCGAATTTTGTTCGACGCCTGCAAAGTTACACATAATTTTTAAATCTGACAAATTTTGTATGTAAATTTTGTAATTTTTATGTGTTTTTACTAAATTTGT
>CAYNPB010000188.1:0-1744 GCA_964399005.1 uncultured Sangeribacter sp. | reverse complement strand
TGTAAGAATAAAACGAATTGAGATGATACGGACTATATATGTTTTTCATGATTGCTTTGTGGTGAAGACCGGAGAAGCTGTGTTGGTGTTTGATTATTGGAAAGATCCTTATCAAAGGGGGACGTTGCCTAATCCGCTGATGGAGGTGGATAGGGATATGCCGGTGTATGTTTTCGTGAGCCATGGGCATAAGGATCATTATAATCCGGAGATATTCGGATGGGCAAAGTATTTTCCTAATATCCATTTTATTGTGAGCAAGGATGTCAGGAAGCGGATCAATCATATTGTCAGCGCTTCGGGGATATACAAAGGGGATAAGGTGGAAGCTTCGCGAGTCGTCATGATGACGGATGATGACCGATATGAGGATGAGCTTATCACCGTCAGGTCTTTTCCTTCTACCGATATCGGGAATTCTTATGCCATCACTATTGGAGGACGCAATTTTTTTCATGCTGGCGATCTCAATGCCTGGATATGGAAAGATGAGTCGACGGAGGAAGAAGTACGTGAGGCATTGGGAGGATTCAATGCTATCGTTGACAAGATAGCAACTGAATATACGGGATTTGACTTCTGTTTCTTCCCGGTGGATTCCAGAATCGGCACGGATTATTTCACCGGCGCCAAAATCTTCTTGGAGCGCTTCAAGATTGAGCATTTCTTCCCGATGCACTATGAATTGGGAGAAGATGCAGCATCTATCGCCCGACTGCACCGCGATGCGGCTGCGATCGAGCAATACTCCTCCCCTACTTGCCAAAATTACATTTTGTCGGCGCCGTACTCCCTTTATGCTTGCCAGTAAAGTTGCTATAGTTGCAGCTTGAGGACAGTGTATGAGTTGGTAATATTTCACAAAAGCAAGTGAGTATGGAAGAAGTCGAGGAGATTTATGATCACGTGGACATACTTGGGAGTCATACATGAATATTTCTAAGGTAAAATAGCATGCAATCCAAATTTTTATTGTAACTTTGCCATTGAAGTTGTTTAAACTTATTTACGAATTCAAAAATAAATCAATAAAATAAAAAAAATAAGTTTAAACAACTTCATTAGGTAAGAGAAAATAATATCTACCTGATGAAAGACCTTTATTTTTCTATCTATACGATATGGCATATAAAGTTAGTGATATAGTAGAATACATAGTAGCGGTAGTTAGTGAGTTCGCATCTAAATTTAATCTTACGGACAAGCAAGCCTACAGATATATTAATTTCCATAACGGCATAGCATTTATGGAAGAGCACTATGGTATAATCCACACTCTTGATTTTGACGAGGCAGTGGAAAGTGTGGCTATGTTTTGCAGAAGATCTGGAGGCAAGTTATGAAACTATATCACGGCTCCAATATCAATATTGATACTATTGATCTTACCAAATCTAAACCATTTAAGGATTTTGGTAAAGGGTTTTATTTATCTGATAATAGTGTGCAAGCTGAGGAGATGGCCAATTTCAAATCTTCTATCTCTGGAGGGTATGCCATCGTAACCGGATTTGAATTTGATGAATTGGGCTTAAACTCTTCAGGGTTGAAAATAAAGAGATTTGATTCATATTCCGACGAATGGCTTGACTTTATCATAGCAAATCGAGAAGGCTATAAAGTGGAGCAATTCGACTTTGTCTATGGTCCAATTGCTGATGACAAGGTTGGATTTCAATTACGAAAATATAAAGATAAAGCAATCGATAGAAAAGAACTGCTTGAGAAATTAAAGTATATGAAA
>CAYNPB010000187.1:0-5131 GCA_964399005.1 uncultured Sangeribacter sp. | reverse complement strand
GCCCTCTGCGTGATCCCCCAAAACAAATTCAAAATTCAAAATTCAAAATTATTTATGCATCTCTCAATCACAATCGACATCCAAGAACTCGTCTACGACATCCAAAACAAAACCTACCTCACAGGCCGTAGCCGTAACGACGGCAAAAACTATCGCCAAGTCGCCCTAATGCAAGCCAACAACGACGACGAAAACAAAAATCAGATCATGCGCAGCATCAGCAATGCCATCGCGAAAGTAAAAGCCGAACTCGCCGAAGTCCTCGATGTAGTTGCCACCGCCGGCGACAATATCCTGAAGGTAGACACTTCCTCCGTAGTCCTCCTCCTCAACATGCCCGACAATTTCAACAACGCAGCCGCAGAGTCAATCGTAGCGGCAATCCACCAGTACATCGTTGCCTACGTCACCTCCGAATGGTTCATGATCACCAACAAAACCGACACCGAAGACTACCACCACCTCGCCGAAACAAGCCTCGAGCTCCTCCGCGAATCTCTCTGCAAGCGCACCAAACCCCACCGCACACCCAATTCATAATTCATAATGCATAATTCATAATGCATAATAATGATATATGGAAAAGTATCTGTTTGTTTAGGTGTGAAAGCCTTCGGCTTGATTAAAATTCCCAATTCTCAATTCTCAATTCTCAATTCTCAATTATGTTGTTATCCTCCCAAGAAATCCTCCAAGACATAAAAAGCGCCGCCTGGCTCGAGTCTGAACTCCACCCCGATCTCGACCGCCACCGACGCCACGAGATGGCCGACATCTGCGAGCAAGGCTCCATAGAGCGTGTCTGGCGAGTCCTCGCACTCTCAGAAGCCGAAATCCGGCTCGCCATGCGCCGCATCTTCCTCCCGGAGCCCCCGCTCTCCACCGACAACTCTCTTCAGACCCCCGACTCCTGGAGTTTCCGGCTCGCGTCACCCTTGCCCCCATCCTCCTTCTCCTTCCTGAAGGAGAAAATCCATGAATTTCTGGTTGCTTCCGTGATGGCCGACCGCACTGCTGTCATCATCCCGGAAGCGGCCCCCGTCTGGCAGCAACGGCGTGATGAAGCCTTATCTTCTCTCCGCGAATTTGCCTCCACGTCGCATTCCCCCTTCTCTCCGGTGCATCGACCTCTCTGGCCCCTATAACCATCTTAGTATCGCAAATTATGGAAAATTTGTTTAACATCGCCCTCGGCGAATGGCAACGCATGGAGGCTTTTCGCTCCGAACGCTCCCGGTGCAAACGCTACGTCTATGGCAATCAATGGGATGACATCATCTCTGTCGGTGGCCATAGCATACCCGAAGATCAGTTTATTCGCCAGCAAGGCCAGATTCCTCTGAAAAATAATATCTTGCGCCGCATCCTTCGCAACGTAGTGGGCCTTTATCGTGCCCAATACAAGGTGCCGCAACTCTCTGCTTCCGATTCCGGTCTCAAAGGGGAGCGACTTCGTCAGGCCAATCAGCGTCGTCGCCGGTGGTTTCAGAAAAACCGTATGGAGGAACTCACTCCTCGTCTCCTCGAGGAATTTCTGATCTCCGGTCTGGTGGCTGTCAAAATTGAAGCCGACAATATCCTTCCCGTCACCCCCGACAACTTCTTTTTCCACTCCGACGGCTACGACCCTCGTGGCTGCGACGTAGATCTCGTGGGGGAATTGCATCGCGTCTCCTATTCCTCCCTATTGCATAATTTCTGCAAATCAGGTTCCGACTATCGCCGCATCTCCTCCATATATAATGAAGCTGCCGCCCGATGCGGTGGTTGCCGCATCATTGAGGTCTGGCGCAGGGAAGTGCAGGTGCTCGGCATCCTCCACGATGAAGATGCCGCTTCCCTCAGGGTAGGGGAGATGTCTGATATAATCTCCGCTATCAAGGCCGACCGACGATTGCAGACTGACGACGCCAATATCGGGAGCATGGTCAAAATCGGTTGGCGCAGGTCATGGTTTGCCGAAAATGGCGATCTCTTGCGCGAAGGGGATCTCGTGGAGTCTCATCCCTACGTTTTCAAGGCATACCCATACCTCGACGGAGAGGTGCATTCCTATATCAGCGACATCATCGATCAGCAGCGCTACGTCAACCGTCTCATTACGCTCTACGACTTTGTGATGAAGTCAAGTGCAAAAGGTGTCCTCCTTTTCCCCGACGAGTCCATCCCCACAGGCATGGATCTGCAAGACGTGGCCAGCGAATGGTCCAGATTCAACGGCGTGATTCCATATAAGGCACGCCCCGGTGTCCCGATTCCCACACAGGTCAGCGGTAACGCTGCAAATATCGGCATCACCGAACTTCTGAAGATTGAGATGCAGATGCTCGAAGACATCAGCGGTGTCTCCCCCACGCTCCAGGGCAAACTGGTCAATAACTCCACCAGCGGCACCCTTTTTGCCCAGCAAAACGAAGCTGCCCAGACCTCCCTTCTCGACGTGATCCGCACCTTCACCGACTTCCTTTCCGCAATAGCCACCCGCCCCCCGCAAACTTCCCTCTGATTTTTTGCCCAAATCTCAAAAAAAATCACTAACTTTGCATGATTATTTTCTCTCCTCCTCGCCAGCCGCATGCGGCTTGATTATATTCTAAATTCAAAATTAAAAATTTAAATATTTCCCAAGCATCTGTTTGTTTTGGTGTGAAAGCCTTCGGCTTGATCAAAAATTCAAAATTCAATATTCTAAATTACACACGCATGTCCGAAAAGCATCGTTACGCCGGCCTGACCGACAAGCAAGTGATAGAAAGCCGCGCCACTCACGGCGTCAATATCCTCACCCCGGCTAAGAAAGTACCTCTCTGGAAGAGATTCCTCGAAAAATTCAGCGATCCTCTGATCATTATTCTTCTCATTGCAGGTGCCCTTTCCATTGGCATCTCCTGTTATGAATACTGGAGCCTCGGCCAAGGCCCGACTGTCTTCTTCGAACCGGCCGGTATCTTCATCGCAATCCTTCTCGCCACAGGGCTCGCTTTCTACTTCGAGCTGAAGGCTGATAAGGAGTTTGCCCTGCTCAATCAGGTCAACGATGACGAGCCGGTTCAGGTGGTCCGCAATGGTAATGCCATGCAGGTGCCGAAGAAGGATATCGTCGTAGGCGACACAGTGGTGCTAAACACCGGCGAGGAAGTCCCCGCCGACGGCGAACTCCTCGAAGCCGTCTCCCTCAATGTCGATGAGTCAACCCTCACCGGCGAACCGATGTGCCATAAGACTACCGACCGCTCTCAACTCGACCCCGACGCCACTTTCCCCAGCAATCATGTGATGCGTGGCACTAAGGTGATGGAGGGGCATGGCGTGATGCGTGTGCTCGCCGTAGGCGACAAGACCGAAAATGGCAAGGTCTTCGAGGCCGCTCAGATCGACGACAGCGTGAAGACTCCTCTCAATGAGCAGCTCGACGGGCTCGGCAAGCTTATCTCAAAGGCTTCTTACGCTATTGCTATCCTCATTGTGATTGGCCGAATCATAATGTATTTCATCAATACTCCTTTCGACTGGATTGGCTTTATCACATATATCCTGCAGACCCTGATGATTGCCGTGACTCTCGTGGTTGTGGCTGTCCCCGAAGGTCTCCCGATGGCTGTCACCCTCTCCCTCGCTTACTCTATGCGCCGTATGCTCAAGACCAACAATCTTGTGCGCAAGATGCACGCCTGCGAGACTATGGGTGCCACTACCGTAATCTGCACAGATAAGACAGGTACCCTTACCCAAAACCAGATGCAGATCTATAAGACCAATTTCTTCGGAAATCCTTCCGATGAGGTTCTCTATGAGGGTATCGCAGTCAATTCTACCGCCCAACTCGACTTCGCAGGTGAAAAACCCGCCGTGCTCGGCAATCCTACAGAAGGGGCTCTCCTTCTTTGGCTCACTGAGCGTGGGGTCGACTATGAGGCTCTCCGTGCTAAAGCCACCCGCATCGATGAGCTCCCCTTCACTACCGAGCGCAAGTATATGGCTTCCGTAGTGAAATCCTCTACCGGTCAGGAAATCCTCTATGTGAAAGGTGCTCCCGAGATTGTGTTCGGGATGTGTAAGGATACTTCCGGTGTGACTAAGGCTGAAATCGATGCCCAGCTGCTCGAATATCAGAATATGGCGATGCGCACGCTCGGTTTCGCTTATCAGGTGCTTCAGCCCGGTGACGCTGCCATTAAAGATGGAAAGGTGGCGGCTCAGAATCTGACATTCCTCGGCATTGTCGCTATCTCCGACCCTGTCCGTGCTGATGTCCCCGATGCTGTGCGTGAGGTGATGGATGCCGGCATAAAGGTGAAGATCGTCACCGGCGACACTCCCGGCACTGCCAAGGAAATAGGTCGACAGGTTGGACTTTGGGATGATGCCGTCGACTCCGACAGAAATATCATCACCGGCGTGGAGTTTGAGGCGCTTTCCGACGAAGAACTCCTCGAACGCATCGGCGACATCAAGATTATTGCCCGTGCCCGTCCGATGGATAAGAAGCGTCTCGTGGAGACGCTACAGAGCAAGAATGAAGTGGTGGCCGTCACCGGCGACGGCACCAACGATGCTCCCGCCCTCAAGGCTGCCCATGTCGGACTCTCCATGGGCGACGGCACATCCGTGGCCAAGGAAGCTTCCGACATCACCATCGTCGACAATTCATTCTCTTCAATCGGACGCGCCGTGATGTGGGGTCGCTCTCTCTATCAGAACATTCAGCGGTTCATCCTTTTCCAGATGACTGTCAACGTGGCTGCATGTCTCATCGTGCTTGCCGGCGCATTTATGGGCACTGAGTCTCCTCTTACCGTCACTCAGATGCTCTGGGTCAACCTGATTATGGATACTTTTGCTGCCATGGCTCTCGCATCCCTTCCCCCGTCGGCAAGCGTGATGAAAGATAAGCCCCGTTCTCGTGAGGCCTTCATCATCAATCGCCCGATGTGGCGCTCTATAATAGGTGTAGGTGGCATCTTCTTCCTCCTGCTTCTCGGCATCCTCTATATCTTCGAGCACTATTCTGTAGATTCGATGACTCAGATCTTCTCATTCATTCCGCAATCGGATGATGTAGCTGAAGGAACGCTTACGAAATACGAACTCTCGATGTTCTTCACCATCTTCGTGTTCCTGCAATTCTGGA
>CAYNPB010000186.1:1932-5151 GCA_964399005.1 uncultured Sangeribacter sp. | reverse complement strand
TGAATCCACAGTTGGCAAAAGCACTCTCTCCTATGGCTGTGATTCCGTCGTGGAGAGCTAATGTGCCTCCAAACCAGCATCCATTGAAGCAATTGTCGGGTATAGTGCTGACTCCTTGAGGAATTTCAACTGAGCCTCTTAGATTCTGACAACCTTCGAATGCACCTTGTCCCAAAAGTTTAAGTTTCTCAGGAAGATGAAGTTCTCCATATAGATTGCGGCAATTGCGGAATGCTCCCATGCCAATCTCTTCCAGATTTTCAGGCAAGTAAAGTTCGCACGTGAAGTTACATTCGTTGAAGACTCCGTCCCAATAACTTGTGTATCCCTCCCTGCGTCCAAGTTTCTTTAGTGTTGAAGGAAGTGAGAGTGTGCCGGTAAGGCTGGTGCACCCCGCAAAGGCTGCCGGTTGGATATCTTCCACTCCTTCCGGGATGATTAGTGAGCCGGAAAGGTTTGAGCAGTCTGCAAATGCACCATTACTCCCTCCTGTGGTGCCACCGATGACCTTTAGTCGGTCGGGGAGTACTAATGAGGTCAGTGTCTCTTTTTTATTCAAGGCCAACGCCGGGATTTCATCATCGGCATTGCTGCCGTAGGTGTCATGATCATTGCCGAGGTTTCCTCCTTCCCCTGCAACAATCCTCACTTCCTTCAGATTTAATGCGCCTAAAAGTGACATCTTATACTTCATTACGGCAAAATCCTTGGTGTTGATCTGACCGGTGATTTTCAGATTACGAAGTTTTTCAACATCTTTCCCTGCAGCAGCTATGCACGCCTCAAGCGTGCCGGCTTCGGGAACATTCACTATCACATATTCCTTCGATGTCGCATCGTGGCTGACGAGGTCGCTCTCCCATGCAGTGATGCTCTCGCCGACAAGAGTGAGGGCATAGTCGCCTGTGAGCTCTTTCTTGTCTACCTTGATTGTAAAATTGCTCATCTTCCCGGCTACATAGCTGAATTCTTCTCCCTTTGAGAAGCGATAGGGAATGCCTCCGATGGTGATGTTGAAGAGGTTAGTGCCTGCCGGTATCGTCTGTGGAACTACTATTGCCCTCCACTCGTCTCCGCGCTGGCTCGGGATGATAGGGCTTGCTCCCACTTCTCCCTCTGCTTTCACAGTCCCTGTGGCAAGGTCGATCACTGCATTCTGTATCGTATTGCTGACAAGCACCTGTTTCTTGGTGTCTGCCCATTCTCCTTCTGCAAAGCCGCTGCCCTCAGTAAGTGTGACGCGGGCATTTGCCATGCGGTGTGTCAATGGCAGACGCACTACGTTTGATGTAGGTTCCACGCCATCTACCTTTCCCCAGAGGAAGTCGGAGGCTTCATAGTCACCCATTGTCCCGTCATTAGGGATGGTAGCCTGATTTGTCTTTATTGTAAACTTATAATTATTTACTTCGTCCGGCGATCCGAACGGATAGTAACCATAAACATCAATTCTTGTGTGCTTGTCTTTCCAATAGAGATCGTAGGCAGAGCTCCAGCGGTAGCCCGCTTCGTCAAATGTGTGGCGCACGTTGTCTCCTCGGTTTCCTTTGGATAATAATGTGCCCGGATTGTTACCGTCATAGTCTACGATATAGACACCCATCACATCGCCATCGGCAAAACCGTCGTCGTTCACACGGGTCGTGGCTACTTGATTGATCTCTCCGGCAAGGTTTATAGTGCCGTTTCCTTCAAATTCTTGCACCTGACTCTTCAGCATGTCTTCACTACATGCCGTCAAAGCCAAGGTCGCCAGAAGTCCGTAATTAGTTAGGTTCCTCTTCATATCTTATTGTCGTTTATTCAGTTTCCTTTGTTCAGTTCTAATTTTATTCCCTGCCGTAGCTATCCGCGCCAGCAAGCGAAGCGAGGCTCAGCTCCACTCCGCGCGCGCAAGCCACTGTCGCGAAGCCCCCCACGGAAGCAAAATTATAAAAAATCCGCGAAAATCCGCTCGCCTCGGCGAGAAAAGCAAGCGAAGCGCTGCTATCCGCGTTGCCTGTAATCCATAAATATCCAAAAGTCTATTATTTAAAACTCCGAATATTAGTGCTTGCAAAAGTTGTGTTGTTTATTATTCGGCTGTGCCTCCATTGTCGGTGTCATCGTCAATCCATGGAGTGATATTGACATTGACACCGGCTGAGGTCTTGCTCAAAGTGATAGTGAAATTGTGGCTCTTGCCGCTCTCGAATGTGAATTCTTTCTGAAGATTGTAGTCTTGTCCGTCTACGTTCACTGTGATCAGATTTGCCGACTCCACTCTCTGTGGCACAATCAGAGCCTTATAATGATTATCTGTATATAGTGGGGTAAGTGTAGTCTCAGTTCCGGTGGCAGTCACCTCTCCTGTAGCGATATTCACCGATGCATTGCATTTCACTCCATTTATCTTTACTGAGATTTCTGAGGCCGCAAGCGATTCGGCAGTAAAACCATTGCCCGCTTCAAGATAGATGTTGGCTTTGCTCATTGTGTGACTCACCGGAATCTCTATGGCCGAAGTGGTAGGAGCAACGTTCTTGGTATTACCTATCATAAGGTCGGAAGCTTTATAGGCACTCTCTGTCGATTGGTCTGCTCGGACTGCAAAATTATATGCTGTCACCGTGCTTACGCTTGCATATGGATAATAAGCATAGAAATCGGCGTGAGTCTCATTGTCTCCCCATGTCACTTTGGAATCCGGAGTCCAGGTGCCATCATAGCGGAAACGCATATTGTTGACATGATTGGAAGAATTGGTCAAAGTCCCTGGCACTCCATTTGAATAATTCACCACATAGAGGCCGATACAGTCTCCTTTTTCAAATCCATAGTCAGTAGCGCGGCTCCCTGCCACGGAAGGACTGATACGAATCTCCATTTTCTCCGTAGCAGAAGGCGTCGGAGAAGGTGTCACGGGAGTAGGCTCCTGACTCTCCTTACCGCCGCCGCATCCAGCCATAATGAAAGCAGGCGCAATAGCAATAAAAACTTTGTAAGAAATCCTCATAATGAACAAATAAAATCCAATTATCTTCAATTATTATTCCAGTCAAAATTGCATCCGCAACCGACATCGACTGCAAAAATAATCAAAAAATCCCATCCCCCCAACCCTTCCCTCAGTTCAACTTGGTTCAAGCCCCAAAAATCCCCACCCCCTAAAATAGAATCCCCCAAATCAAATTGAGTAGCAAGCACGCTCCGCGCGCGTCCTTAAGCGTCGCGAAGCCC
>CAYNPB010000186.1:0-1832 GCA_964399005.1 uncultured Sangeribacter sp. | reverse complement strand
CGCTCCGCGCGCGTCCTTAAGCGTCGCGAAGCCCCAATCCCCTCCCACAAAGCCGACACAGTGCTGAGGGCGCAAGCCTGAAGTCCCCCGATCATCCCTATTTGTCCCGCTGTGAGACGCCCGCGGCGACAGTTATTTCAACTTTTCAATTTCATATTCCAATCCCCGTTCCTCCTTCTTCTCATTGAAGTTAGCCCCAATAAGATAGACTGTCCTGCAGTCCATGTCGAAGCGGCCTGCATAGTCCCTTGAGTGAATCTGCTCCATAGCCTCCTCTACGCTCTTGTTGTATTTGAATTCGAATACATAGACGTAGTCGGGGGTCAGCACTTCCAGATCACTGCGTCCTTTGTAAGAATGCCTTTCTGGTTGCGCCTCAGTTCCAGAGAGGACGCAAAGAAGATATGTCAACGCCCGATAGGTGGATTCATTGTGATCTTCTCCAGGAAGATCCTTGACAAGAGTCTCAAGCCGCTTCATGAAACCATTCGGGTTGCCGTCATACAGGTCATCCTGAAATCTATCAAGATTTAAGGGACTGTTAAGTTTCTTTGTAGATGGGGCATATAGCGGTAGGAGATTCTTGGCAAACCCAACTTCCACCTCATAATTCGGAAACCCGAGAGTATATCTTTGCCTGCGGACATCATAACTTTCGATGGTTAGATATCCGGTCTGGAACATCAATCCGACAATGTTGTCACTGCCAACCCCGGCAGTTGTCAGATTGCTGTAAGTCTGTTGCTGACCGTTGAGTGTATCCGGGTCAATCCCGTATTTCTTTATCCTCTTTGCAAGGAAAGTCGGCGTACCGGTCTCAAACCAATACGGCTCAATTCTCTTTTTATCAAGTGCATTCAGCACGCTAAAAGGATTATACAGTCTGGATCCCTCTTCCGTGAATAAATATCCATCGTAATAGAGTCTTAGAGCATGCAGGGTATCTTCAAAATTTTCTTTCCGTTTCTTTGCCAGTTCATCTATGCCCGGACGGAATTTGTCAACAAGTTCTTTTTCTGTCCATCCGCATATGTCGGCATATGTGGTGTCGATTGATATATCCTTTAGATTGTTGAGATCGCTGAAGATGCTTACCTTGCTGAAGCGGGCTACCCCTGTGATGAATGCAAATTGGATATATTCATCCATGCTCTTGAGATTTCCAAAGAAACCCTTGAGAAGTCTCTGGTTATTTTCAAAGAGTTCCGGATAATCGTCTAAATCAAGTAGAGGTTTATCATATTCATCAATGAGTATTACGACTTTTCTGCCAGTACGATCATAAGCCGCCTTGATAAGGCTCTTAAAACGTACTGCAATAGAGGTATCTTCCGGATTCTTTCCGTATGTAGCCTCATAATCTCTTAAAAACCATTCTATGAGATGTTCGAGACCTCCCTCCTTGCTATAATCCTCCGCATTGAAGTCAAACCGCAATACAGGAGATGGAGTCCAATCAAGCTCCATTCTGTCCGCTGCAAGACCCTTGAAAAGCTCACGCCTTCCTTCAAAATAAGCTTTCAATGTAGAAAGCAGCAAGCTCTTCCCAAACCGGCGAGGGCGGCTCAGAAAAATATACTTCCCTTGGCTTAACAATGGCTTTATATAACTGGTCTTATCTACGTATATATAGCCTTCCTCAATGATATTGGAGAAGGTCTGCATTCCGACTGGATATCTCAATTGCTCCATAATCTCAATCTTTTCCGCAAAAATAGCAAAATCTCCGCCAATCTCCAAATTATTTTCGGCCTTTCCCCATTCCCTCCTCCCCAACACTCAGCTCGGAGAGCTGTTATTGTGCTGAAACCCCAGGCTTCAGCCTGGGGTCA
>CAYNPB010000185.1:0-5152 GCA_964399005.1 uncultured Sangeribacter sp. | reverse complement strand
ACCGCGAGATGAGCGACCAGGAATATCTCGACCGTCAGGATGAATATCCCATGACATTCTTCCTTGACGAGAAAAATCAATGGCTCAACACGATGATCTATGTAAACTCATGGAGAATCGTCTTGAACGACAACAGCAGTATGCACTAACACCGACCCGGCACATGAAATCAATAAGGCAATACATATCGGCGATGTTGGCAATTCTTATGAGTGTTGCCCTCAGTAGCTGTAGCTCAAATTCGGATTCTCCTTCGCCAGCATCAAAGATGTCGATCAGTTTCCGGGTAGAGACCCGCAACAGCGGAAAATCGACACGAGCCGAAGAAAGCGCTGGTGTGGCAGATGGCTATGAGGATGCAACGGAATGGGAAAACTTTATTGACATCGACCGTAATGATTACAGAATAGCGTTCTTTGACAATAATAACCGCTGCATCACTCCTTTCACTCCGAAGTCAATATCAGCAGTGGAGGAATCAAACTACGTGGAATATACACTTGAGGGTGAGGTGCCTGCAATATTGACAATGTATTCTGATTTCAAGATTGTAGTACTTGCAAATTGGGGTGTCGGCAACTACCCGGTTATAGTTGCCGGAAGCACTACACTTGGAGATCTCTGTTGTCCACCGGAGGGTACCCTGGCAAGATTCCGACATTTTGAATCTTCCGACTATCAGATCACTCAAGAGCAGCAGCGGTATGTGCCCATGTATGGTGTCAAAGAATATAAGGGAGTTGTGTTTGGCAAAGATAATCAAGAGAATCCAACGATTCTTTATCAAGGAAACTTCGGACCGGTGAATATGCTCCGTGCAATAGCAAAGGTGGAACTTATATTCAACACATCTGACATCTTATCATTGGATACCGAAAAGGATATATATATCACCAATTACAACGACTACGGCTATTGCGCGCCGGAAGGTGCTTTTTCAGAAAGAGATTATTACAACAATAGATGGGAAAGTGATTATTGGCGAGGGCATCTGCATCTTGTCGGAGGGAGCAATGACGCGGGCCCTGCTAAGACTCTGAAGATGAAGAAACTCTCGAAAGATGGCAAAGATGTATGGGTAGCATATCTGCCTGAATATCGCAATGTTGACTTAGCTGAGAATGAAAAGGATTGCGAAAATTCAAATGTAGAGATCACTTCTGAGACTGAAATACGTAAAGCACGCATTGCGGTGCCACACGTACAGAGAGGAATACCCAAAATATCATATATTGATTTTGCAACACATGTAGATGGGGAGCCAACAGATCCTTTCAATATAGAAAGAAATAATCTTTATCGGTTTACGGTGACTCACGTGGATCAGGGCATCACATGGAAAGTGGAAGCTCTTCCCTGGAATTGCCTGCAGCATGAAGAGATAGTAATGTAAAAGTTATAGAAAGACTACTTGCAAAATGAAACTGACTCAATCAAAATATAACAGCATATCAAAACGGCTTACACAAATACTGTTGGTGATAGTAGGGATGGTAAGCGTTTCCTGCTCTGAGGATAACGGCAGGGGAGGAGATGACTACCAACTACATCCCTCAGCCAAGATACAAATGAAAGTAACCACAAAAGATGCATCTACAAGGGCTTTGGGGAGTTTCTCCGGGACTCCAACAGCCAATGAACTTATCAACACGTGTGTGGTGGCTTTTGTCAATACCGCTGACGGAACTATAGCCGAAACAGTGACACTTCCAAGCAGCACGGGAGTGAGCAGTCAGGAATTTTCAGCCTATCTGAAAGCCGGCGACTACAAGGCGTATGCATTTGCAAATTTCGATGAGTCTGCAATCTCAAACCTGAATATCAGCAAAGAAAGCAAGCTGACCATAGAGACATTTGAAGCAAGTCTCTATTCAGTAGATGCAAATGCTTTGAGCGAGACATCGCTGATACCGATGAGCGGAATGCTTGCCGATATCAAGGTGGCAGCGAATGGAAGTGTGACAGTCGGTGGCACAGCGATGACTTCAGTCACCATGACCGTTGTGAGGATGGTAGGTAAGTTGGAATTTGAATTTATAAATAATTCCACGACCGACATCACGGTTAAAGAAATCACATTTAAGCCTGCGGCTACGGGAGACATCAAACTGCTCCCATCCGACGGGATCTCAGCCGGGGAAATGATAGAAGCCGGAATAACTAAAACTCCGACACTGAAGATAAATAAAAATAGCGATGATGAACCTGCTGAGGAGGCTTCCAGCAGCGGCTACTCCTTCTATGTGAGAGAAGTGAAATCAGATCATCCTACGGGATGCTTCCCGATAATCATAAAATATACAATCGGAGAGTCGGAGACAGAGGAGACCATGACAGCATTGCTCTATGATCTGACAGAAATCAAGCGCAACGACTGGATCCGCGTGCCAATCAAACTCACCGATAGAAAACTTGAACTTGAAGTGGAGTTTTATCCACCTATAGGGGGATACCCACCCGTGACATTGAAAGAGGAGGAAGATGAGTATTATGTCACTTTCGGAACCGGGGGCTGGTTTAGCATCGAAGCCTCAGTAGTCAATAAGGGAGATGGCTCGACAGTGGCTAATAAATATGTCGAGATAAGCATTCCGGAGGAAGGGGGAGTCAGCAACTCGTCATTCTTCCGCCGCCAACCTACAGTGGAATCGAGCGGCGAAATTACCGGCGAGATAGCTTCGGGGCTGACCGAGGGAGCAAAGTCGATAGTCACCATCGAGGTGAAGCTCACTGATAAGGGTGCTGATGGCAAGGATATTACTACTGAGACATTTAAGAGGAAGATACACTTTGTTTATTCTGAAAAATAATACGGAAATGAAGGTAAAATCATCATATAGGAGAATTTGCAGGGTTTTGATGGCAAGTGTATTGCCGGCTGCTGCGATCGTGATGCCATTTTCTGCAGGAGCTCAGGATGCTGCACAGCCGGAAAAACTGATAGAAGAGATTACGGCTCCTCAGCAAATGGATAACCTGGGTCCGGGAAATCTTCGTGATGGCAATGATGACAGCAAATATCACACTTGGGATGAGACGGATTCAAGATTCAGCGGCGAGCAGTATCTGCAGGTGAAACTTAAGTCAGCTCTTAATTTGGCTACTGATGAGGATATCGTAGTCTACGTGCAAAGATGTAATGATTGCGACAACCGCCAGCCGACAGTATTCAAGGTTGTAGGAAGCACAGCCGACAATCCGGGAGATTCTGATTGGGAAGATTTCTGCCGAGTCTATTTCCTATATCGCGGCAAAAGCACAAAGGAATATTCCGCAAGAATCCATACAAACCGGCCTTTTAAGCACCTGCGTTTCTATGTCATAGCCAACAACACCCGCAGCTATGACAGCGAGGGGCATCACTCGATGGGTCTTTCGGAATTTGAGATATTCAAATTGAAGCGAGGTGACAATTATCCCGCTCCCATGGCCGACCAATTCCATCTGCGTGATGACTACAAGCACGATTACGAAGGCTATGAGTTTGTCAAGACAATGGGATGGCTCGACGAGCGCAACCGTAGCGAATCGGCAACAACGGAAAACCGTCCTTTATATAGGGATGGGGATATTAATAATGAGGCATATGATAAGGGAGATGAAGATACCCAGAAAGCCAATATTAAGAAGCTCAGAGCCTGGGCAGCGTGGAATACTGACTGGAGTGATGAGGGTGAGTGGAATCTTGACACGGAACAATTATTGGAATTAGGGATTGAGATGCCCTCACTGAGTCCGATCAAAGATGATCCGGATTTTGACCCAACAGCAAATATGCAGTGTCAGCCTACACATGTCACCGAGCACATCCTGTATGCACTCCCGGGCGATCCTATCACGTTGATTCCTTATGGTAATTTTGCCGAGGCCAAGCATTTTGAGAAATATGAGGTGAACTTTGCGCACTGGTATGATTACCGTACAGGCGACAAGATTATCTACGACGATGGAGCCGGGAATGTCACCAATCTGTTAGACTTCTTGGCAGACCCGTGGGGAGTCTGTATCTCTGAGAAAAATGGATTTTACGGAGGCTATCTCTTGACAGAGAAGAATGGTCAGATTCCTGGACTGCAGGCACAGAACTATGGTATGTCAGCCACATTTTTCTGTCCGCGTGATCCTTACATAGAAAACGGCGAGGCTCACTCATTGCCTTTCCGCCCCATAGATAAAGTGCTCTCCAATAATATTGATGATGAAGATGAGTTTGTAATTGCTGCAGATTTCAGCCAATCATTCAACAAAGGGCGAAACCTTGACCACGACAATAGTCAGATAATTGAGCCGAATATAGCTTTCCGCCATATTTTCAGAATCAGGGATGGTAAGGCTCTTGCCGACTCCTTGTCGATGTCTGTCGCTAAAAATCAGTCTTACGTAAAGCGCAACCGCCGTGATATCACCGCGCGTGCCAACACTCCCTTCCAGATCGGTCTGGATGTGTCGGTGCCCGAACCGTGGGAAGTAGATGGCAGATGGCGTTCGGTGCCTTCTGAATATTACTACAAGATTTCAGAATCCGACTACAGGCGAATCGCTGCCATGCGCTTGAGAATTACTGATCCCGACGGCAACGAATCCTCAGTTGCGGGTGAAGATTTGTGGAAAGCCGGGAGCACGTTCTATTTCGGTGAGCCCTACGAAGGACTTGGCCAAAGAGATTACGGGGGTGCCAACTATAAGATAGCCGGCGGAGGGGTGGCTGCAAAAGTGGGTAAATACTACCGAATGCTGAAGACGGATAAAGATCTTTATGGCAAATATAAGGTAGAGATTATCGGTCAGGAGATAATAGGGGAGAAAGCTCCAACTGATATTCATATAATCAATTCGACAGAGCCGTTGGTGGTGATGGAATTTGACATTGACTTCGTAGATAATGAAACTTCTGAAACACCGAAAGCTATTCTGGTGAGCAGCAAGCGTCTGCACGAAGATAGCAAATTTCAGGCTTTCCGAGAGACTGAAATGGTGAAGAAGTATGGTCAGGCTAAAGACAAGATCGACTTCGACTATTACAGAGGTCTGGAGAAGTTGCCGACATGGAAGGAATATCTTGACAACCGCATAGATAAGAGCACCCACTACCAGTTTCGCTGGCCGGCAGCGTGGAGCAAATCTCAGTATGCCAACGGCTATAGCAACGACC
>CAYNPB010000184.1:1627-5184 GCA_964399005.1 uncultured Sangeribacter sp. | reverse complement strand
CGTTTCAACGGCGACGACCGCAAGCCGCGCAATTTTGACAATAGCTATCGCTCAGAGCCCCGCTCCATCTCCGATAAGGGTCCGAAACTCACCAACTATACCGAGACCCGTGCTCCCGGCAAGATGCGTTCGAGAAAGAATTTCAAAAACTCATTCTATCAGGACGACGACGAGTGATGCAGCCGGTGGTGCCAGAACAGGAAACGGATAATTACTTCACGGCCGGCCCCGGCTCATTGATAGTAGGAATAATAGCAGCGGTCGTCATGATCGCTGCCACTGCCTTTTTTATGCCGTCGCTCAGTCCGGAAGCAGAATTCGGACTATGCTTCACTCTCCCGGCCAATCCTTTTCCTCACCTCATATGTTGCGGCATCAATACGCTTCTGATTGCCCTCGCGATCTTCCTCGCATTTCTTTTCAATAAGAAGCACTCTTTCGTGAAAAGCACCGAATCATTGCTCCCCACAACAATGGCAGTGATTCTTGCTTCAAATCCGGTCAATACTTCCTATTTGGGAGCACCCATTGTGATGCTGATCGTCAATTTGATATGCCTCGACATCCTGATGAAGGCATACAATGCCGAAAATGCCACCACCTCAATGTTTGCCGTAGCAACTTATCTCTCGGTAGGCTCGATGGTGGAATATGCATTTCTTGCATTCATATTGATCTATCCGGTGATGGCTATCATGACAAAGGTGCTTCGCATAAAGGAGATCGTGGCCTATCTTATGGGATTGATCGCCCCTTATTGGGTTGCTCTTGGACTCGGATTGATCTCCTTCTCCGACTTCAAGATGCCACACTTCTTGGAAAGCCTCCCCTATGCCGACGGCAACTATCTCATAATGGTCTTCATCTCTATCGGAACGTTGGCACTCATCGGGCTAATCATGACCCTCAACAATGCCTTGCTGATATATGCCGGCAATATGAGGATGCGCACATTCAACAATATGATCAATCTACTTGGCTTTGCGTGCGGACTTCTGATGATAGCAGACTTCGACAATTTCGGAGCTTATGCAGCCACATTTTGCTTTGCTATAGCGGTACAGATTTCCAATTTCTTTGCCATGAGGAGAATCCCGCAAAGCCCTGTATGGTTTTGGGGACTTTTGGCGCTCTTCATGGCCCTGTTCCTCTTCATGCTTATTGAATCATTCATTTCATAATTTTGAATTTTGAATAATTGAGAATTTTGAATTTTGAATTTTTCTGAGAAATCTGATTACTCCGATTGCTCTGATTACTCCGATAACTCTGATTATTCTGATATGAAAATTATAGCCGATAAGAATATTCCTTTTTTGGATGGCAGGATGCCCGGAGTGGAGTTAGTGAAGCTGCCGGCTTCCGAGATTGATGCCGAGGCTGTCAGGGATGCAGACGCTCTCATAGTGCGCACACGCACCAAATGCGACAGCAATCTCCTGCAGGGCTCAAACGTGAAAATAGTCGCATCCGCCACGATTGGCACCGACCATATCGACATCCCTTGGTGTCGCGAAAATGGTATTGCAGTGAGCAACGCTCCGGGTTGCAATGCTCCGGGTGTGGCTCTATATGTATGGTCAAATCTTCTTCGCAATGGTTTTGACCCTGCCAGTCATACATTAGGGATCGTAGGATGCGGAAATGTAGGTGGAATTGTGGCGCAATGGGGAGAGAGATTAGGGGCTAAAGTGCTCGTCTGCGACCCGCCACGAAAGGAAAGCGGACTCTCCGATCGGGAATACCTTGCTCTCGAGGAAGTGCTTGCAAAAAGCGACGCCATCACCCTTCACACCCCCCTCACACGAGCAGGCGCACACCCCACATTCCATCTCATAGGGAAAGAGAGCCTTAAGCATCTTAAGCCGGGTGCAATATTCATAAATGCAGCAAGGGGAGAGGTGGCTGACACCGAAGCCCTAACCGAAGCGATAGGGGAGGAGAGGATCAGCATAGCCATTATCGACACATGGGAAGGGGAACCGCACATTGACGAAAGACTCCTATCGCTTGCCGACACTGCCACATGCCACATTGCCGGCTACAGCGTGGAAGGGAAGCAGCGTGCCACCCGCATGGCACTCGAAGCAGTGGCCGACACACTCGGAATCGGGGTGAATCTCGAGGCGTTGCAAGGCCCCTATGAAGAGCCGCGTGAGCTGACTCCCGAGACTATCACAGCCGCCTACGACCCCTCCGAAATGACACAAGCCTTAAAAGCGAATCCCACCCAATTCGAAACTCTCCGTAACGATTATCCCCTCCATAAAGAAATATTGAAGTAAAAAAAAGAAATGCGGCTTTGTGAGTCGCATTTCTTTTTTTACTTCAATACAATGTCTAAAGAGCAAAATCATCTCCAAAGAGATCCTCTGCATTCTCGGGTCCTTCTGACTCTGCTGCCATATCCATATCATCATCGTCAGAATCCACTACCTTGCTCTCACGACCGGGTAAGAACGGATTGCCAGCCGGTTTGCGAGTATTGCGCTCAGCATTCATCTTCTCCGTGATCTTGCCGGCAATTTCTTCAGCAAGTTCCTGATTATCCTTCAGCACTCGCTTCACGGCATCACGTCCCTGACCAAGCTTATTGCCATTATAGCTGAACCATGCACCCGACTTCTGAATGATGCCATGCTCCACTCCGAGATCTACGATCTCGCCGGCACGAGAGATACCTTCTCCGAAGAGAAGCTCAAACTCAGCCTTCATAAACGGAGGAGCCACCTTATTCTTCACTACCTTAACCTTAGCAGTGCGTCCTACTGCCTGATCCCCATCCTTGATAAATCCGCTGGCACGGATCTCAAGACGAACTGAGCTATAGAATTTCAGTGCATTACCGCCGGTAGTGGTCTCCGGATTGCCAAACATAAGGCCTATTTTCTCACGTATCTGGTTGATGAAGATGCAGCAGGTGCGGGTCTTGGCGATAGTGCCGGTCAACTTACGCATAGCCTGGCTCATCAGGCGAGCGTGCAGACCTACGTTCTTGTCGCCCATCTCACCCTCTATTTCAGCCTTAGGAGTAAGGGCAGCCACAGAGTCGACCACGAGCACGTCGATCGCACCTGAGTTGATAAGCTGCTCAGCTATGTCGAGAGCCTGCTCTCCATTGTCAGGCTGCGCAATCCAGAGATTATTGACATCCACTCCCAATTTCTCAGCATAGAAGCGGTCGAAAGCATGCTCAGCGTCGACGATGGCACATATGCCACCCATCTTCTGAGCCTCAGCTATCACATGGATAGCGAGAGTGGTCTTACCGGACGATTCCGGACCATATATCTCGGTGATACGGCCACGAGGCAGACCCCCTACACCAAGTGCATAGTCAAGACCTATAGAACCTGTGGGTATCACTTCCACATCCTGAACAGCGTCATCGCCGAGACGCATTATAGTGCCGCTACCGAAGTCTTTTTCAAGATGCGCCATCGCCATGTCGAGCGCCTTGCGCTTCTCATCCATGTCAGCGATTCTCCCTGCGGTGGGCTTCTTCACTACTTTCTTTGCCATAGTATATCTAATTTTGAATTTTGAATTTTGAATTT
>CAYNPB010000184.1:0-1527 GCA_964399005.1 uncultured Sangeribacter sp. | reverse complement strand
GATTATTCTGATTATTCTGATTGCTCAGATTATTCTGATAGTGCAAAGTTAGCGGTTTAAGACCGCCCTGCCAAAATAAAATCCTTAATAAATCTTAATAAAAAAATTATGACTGCCCATTTTAGGCAGTCATAATCCCTTTATCATCTTATATGCTTAATTCACTAAACAATTCGCGCTACGAACTACGCGAAATCATCCAACGGAAGCTCCCGGCACGACGTCTGCCGACGGCGAAATCACGGTCAGTTTGCCATCAGGATTGACAGCCGAGAGAATCATACCCTGGCTCTCAAGACCCATCATCTTGCGAGGTGCAAAATTCGCTACGAAGCAAATCTCCTTGCCCACAAGCACGGAAGGATCTTCATAGCTTTCGGCAATACCGCTCAGGATAGTGCGCTTCTCCATTCCATCATCGATGAGAAACTGGAGCAGTTTCTTCGATTTCTTCACTTTGGAGCATTCCAGCACCTTGCCCACTCGGATATCTATCTTCTCGAAAGTCTCAAAGTCGACATTGGGCTTCACAGCTTCGGGCTGCCAGGCTGCCAGTTTGTTTTTCTCCTTAGCATCCTTAAGCTTCTGCACCTGAGCCTCCACTACGGAATCCTCAATCTTCTCGAAGAGAAGCACAGGCTCGCCGATCTTGGCGCCCGCAGGCACAAGGTCGTAGCAGCCGAGCATATCCCAGCTTATCTTGTCGCCGCCAAGCATCTTAAGGAGTTTCTCTGCCATGAAGGGGAGGAACGGCTCGAAAGCAATGGCAAGGTTGGCACATGTCTGGATAGCGAGGTTGAGGATGGTGCCTGTACGCTCCATGTCTGTCTTCGCTATCTTCCACGGCTCTGTCTCCTGCAGATATTTGTTGCCGGCGCGAGCCATGTCCATGGCAAGGCGCAGGGCCTCACGGAAGTGGAATGTGTCGAGAGCCTCCGTCATCTCTCCCTTAAGCTTCTCTATCTCCTCTATGAGCTGCGTGTCTACAGTCTCAAGTGTCTTCACGGGAGGCACTACTCCGTCGAAATACTTATGGGTAAGCACTACGGCGCGGTTGATGAAGTTGCCTAAGATAGCCACAAGCTCGCTGTTGTTGCGCGCCTGGAAGTCTTTCCATGTGAAGTTATTGTCCTTGGTCTCGGGAGCATTAGCTGTCAGCACATAGCGGAGAGTATCCTGCTTGCCGGGGAGTTCCTCGAGATATTCATGAAGCCACACTGCCCAGTTCTGGGAAGTGGAGGTCTTGTCGTTTTCAAGGTTAAGAAACTCATTTGCCGGCACATTGTCAGGAAGATTATAAGTTCCGTCGGCCATAAGCATTGAGGGGAAGACTATGCAGTGGAATACGATATTGTCTTTCCCTATGAAATGGAGCATCCTTGTCTCCGGATCTTTCCACCAGCGCTCCCAGTCGTCGCCAAGAGCCTCGATGGTGTTGGAGATATATCCGATCGGGGCGTCAAACCATACATAGAGCACCTTTCCTTCAGCCCCTTCCACCGGGACCGGAATACCCCAGTCAAGGTC
>CAYNPB010000183.1:0-5217 GCA_964399005.1 uncultured Sangeribacter sp. | reverse complement strand
AGCTTGCGAAAGTTGAGTATTGTAATCGAATGGTAAAGTCATATCCATTGAAATTTATGTAAGATCGAAGTTAGAAATTAAAAGTATGAACTAATAAGAACGCAGATGCGTTTTATTCATGGATTGGATAAAGGGAAAATCGAACTTTTAATCTCTTATAATTAATATGGAAAGCACAAAATTAAATGCAGACAAGATTCTGGTGGCATATTTCATTCAGAAAGGTAAAGAAACATCCGGAAGTAAAAAAATCGCTGATCAGGTAGTCGCAGCACTTAAAGAAAAAGGACACGACTCTACCCAGTACGCTATTACTCCGGTAGAATCTTACCCGGAGGATAAGGCCACCTTTGAGACAGTGACAAAAGTTGAAAAAGAGAACCGTACTCGTCCTGCTATTGTCGACAAGGTAGGCAAGATGCAAGACTATAAGTATGTAGTTCTGGTAGCTCCAAATTGGTATGATGATGTTCCTATGGCTGTCTATACATTCTTTGAAGAATATGATTTCAAAGGAAAGAGAGTAGTTCCCGTCATCAACCACGACGGCACCGGCCATAACAAGGTGCGCGAGTCTATCCGCCACTTCCTCCCTCACACTTGGGTGACTGACGGAGTCGGAATCGCAGCTGCCGCTGATGATGCTGCCGCTGTTGCCGAGACTATCGAGCAACTCTTCATGCCATCTACCTCAAAGTATTAAAAAATCATCACAGTCCCGGGATTAGTCTCGGGACTCTTCAGTTCAATAAGGACGCACTGCTCGTGCGTCCTAAATTGGTTATATGACAGACACATACATCCAACATATCACTCCCGAAGGCATCGAGCGGTTCCTCGCTTCCGATTTCGTGGATGGCATAGGTCCAGCTTATGCCAGCAGACTTGTCGACGCTTTTGGAAACGACACTCTCCATATTCTTCGAGACGATCCACAAAAATGCAGCGAAATAAAAGGTCTCGGTGAAGCCCGTGCGCTAAAAGCGTCAGAGAGTCTTCGCAACTTAAAATATCCACTCAACCTTCTGGCATTTCTGTTCTCCTGCGGGATCAGCGAGATGCACATCGACAGGATATTGGGCAAATATAGAAAGCATTCTGAGAAAGTTGTCCTTACTGACCCATATTATATGGTGGAAGATGTATGGCAACTCCATTTCCATACTGCAGATAAAATTGGAAAGGCTCTCGGCATACCGGCTGACAATCCTCAACGCCTGCAAGCTGCGATTGTTGGAGCTGTAAAGCATTTTGCAGATGAAGGACATCTGTTTGCCACTGTTCCCGAAGCTCTTTCCTATGCGTCTGCCATTTCCGGCATTAGCGAGGAGAAAATCGAGGAGCAGATAGATGCAGCTATCGCTGACGGACGTTTAGTCCGTAGCAGAGGAGTTCTTTATCTGCCGGTTTTTTACAACGCTGAGAAAGAAGGGGCAAAGAAACTCCTTGACTTAGCCAAAAAGATTCCCGAAAAAATCAATGTGACGGAGATTCCCCAATCTGATGGACATGGCTTAGCATACTCTCCCATGCAAATCAAAGCGATAGAGACCCTGCTCAATTCTCCCGTTGCTGTTCTGACAGGTGGACCCGGCTCAGGGAAGACTACCGTGCTCCGCGCTGTGATTGATGTGCTTGAAAAGGAAGGAAAACGAGTCACTCTCTGTGCTCCTACCGGCAGGGCTGCAAAACGAATGACTGCCTTGACAGGACGCGAGGCCGCCACTATCCATCGTCTTCTTGGCTATCGGCAAGGGGAAGGGTATCATAAGAAGCAGATCCCTACGGATGTACTGATCATCGACGAGGGATCGATGATGGAGCAGGTGCTCTTTAATCATCTTCTTGATGCTGTCGGCCCAGGCACTCAGGTGATCATGGTCGGCGATGTCGACCAACTCCCTGCTATCGGTGCAGGCGATGTGATGCGCGACATGATTGAGGCCCCCACTATCACGGTAGCCAGACTCGAAGAAAATTTCCGTCAAGAAAAGGGAAGCCATATAGCCGAAAGTGCAAAAGCCATCAATTCCGGTGAAATTCCCGAATCTCATCCGGAGAGTGACTTCATAATAATACCGGAATCTACCACAAAACGAATCCACGATAGGATTCTTTCTCTGGTGGCAGATGAATTGCCAAAAGATAAAGGTGTAGCCTCATCTGAAATTCTTGTGGTCACTCCTCAGCAAATCGGTCCGTTAGGGGCAAAGCAACTTAACATCGACCTACAGCAACGTCTAAATCCGGAAGGACCGGCGCTAAAAAGGGGTGAGACCATCTTCAGACTCGGCGACCCGGTGATGCAAACCTCCAACTCAAAAGACCGTGGTGTCTTCAATGGCGAGACAGGGCGCATCATAGAGGTAAATCCTGACGAGCAGACTATGCTTGTGGAATATGCAGATGGGAACCAAAGCACTTATCTGCGTTCGGAACTAAGCGAACTCACTCTCGGATACGCCACAACTGTCCATAAGTTGCAAGGATCAGAAGTAAAAAATATCGTCTTTCCGGTGACTTTGAGCCACCGCCCTATGCTCTACCGTAACCTCCTCTACACCGGAGTGAGCCGTGCAAGCCGCCTCTGCGTCCTCGTTGGCGAGGAGGAAGCACTCCGTTACGCCATTGAAAACGCCACCCCCACAATCCGCAACTCCAACTTCCGCCACCGACTCTCTTAATAAATAATGTTAAAAATCACATTATTTCCAACAATTTATGTGGTTTTTAAGAAAAAATGAACTATCTTTGCAATAAAGATTACAAACTATTCTTTCTTTCAGACAATTTTTGAACTTACTCTTATATGATTGAAACTCTTACATCACTCGACGATCAAATACTTTTGTTTTTTAATGGCAACCACACACCTTTCTTAGATGAAGCAATGTCACTTATCACCGGGAAATGGATCTGGCTCCCTTTTTATCTCTTATTGATCGATTTGCTTTTTAAGAAATTAGGACCGAAATATGCAGCTCTAACCCTTGTGGCAGTAGTGCTCGCCATAGTGATGACCGACCAAATCTGCGCCAGTGTCATTCGTCCTTATATTGGCCGTCTGCGCCCTTGCAATCCCGACAATCCTATTTTCAACTCCATCACTCTCGTGAAGGATATTCATCCCGGAGGATATAGCTGGCCATCTTGCCATGCCGCCAACACCTTTGCTCTCGCCACTCTTCTCTCCTGCGTGATGCGCTCAAGGAAATTCACAATAATGATTTTCTCCTGGGCTGTCATAGTGAGCATTTCCCGCCTTTACTGCGGTGTTCACTACCCGACCGACATCCTCTGCGGGGCAGCTTTCGGCAGCGTCTTCGGCTATCTCGCTTTGGTGATTGTCAGCCGCCTCTACAGCTCTCTTCCAAGAATGTTCATGGCTATTCGCAAGCCCGATATTCTCTAATGCTCATGAATCTTAAGAAAATATTTGCAGCGGCTCTTGTAGCCATCTCAAGTGTGTCCGGCCTTTATGCTCAAAGGCCGGATCTTTATTGGAGTGTCGACATGTCGGCCATCTTCGACAATCGCGAAGGGGACACCCAACATGCCTCTGCCAAGACTTTTTTCCAGACTCAACTTGCCCCTGAGATCGGGCTCAGCCTTGACGGCGACCGCCACCGGGTGGCAGGAGGCGTAGTATGGACTCAACCTATCGGTTGCGAATGGGATGGATACCGCTTGTCGCCCACTCTCTACTATCGCTATCAGTCCAAGGGACTCAGATTTGCAATGGGAATGTTCGGGCGCGACCAGCTATATGCCGAAATGCCCAATTATATCTGGAACGACTCAGTTAAATATAGCCAGAGAAACATCCGTGGTGCCATGATTGGATATCGCAATGAAAAAGGCTACTTCCAGGCTTTTCTCGATTGGCGAGGAATGCAGACGAAGACTCAGCGCGAGGCCTTCAATATCATTGCAAGCGGCGAGCGATGTCATGCCGATGGCAAATTCCTGTGGGGTGGGCTCGCGATGATGAATCACCTTGCTCTTGACAAGTCAGGAGCACCCGGACAGTTTGTCATAGACAATCTTCTATACAACCCCTATGCCGGCATCGACATCGCAAAAATAGCAGGAAGTACACCCCTTGACTCCTGCTCTTTACGCATTGGAGCACTCGGAGCATTCACACGCGACCGTGGCGACGGCGGCTGGAAAACTCCTGTTGGTGTCTGGGTTGACTTCGACATAGCTTGGAAATTCTTGGAATTGAAAAACACCCTCTACGCAGGAGGAAAACTCTTTCCACTCTACAACCGCTATAGCTACATCCTCGACCAAGGAGAACCCTACTATGCATCATCACTCTACAACCGCACCTCCACCTCCATCATCTTCCTCCGACGCAAGTTCATGACCCTGAAAGCCTCCCTCGACTTCAACGTAGCCCCCTCCCACTTCAACTTCTACCAACGTCTCCTCCTGACCTTCCACATATAATGTCCGTAAATCCGTAAATATATGGCAATTTATTTGCATATGAACGGAAATTTTGTTATTTTTGCATTTTAGAATGAATCAACCTATCTAAGTATCAATCTAAACACATGAAAGTTTTAAACAAGCTGACCGCACCTAAAGCTACGGCCCCTGAGAGAATCATCCAGTTTGGCGAAGGAAACTTCCTACGCGCTTTTGTTGACTGGATCGTAAAGAATATGAACGAGGCTACTGACTTCAACTCTTCTATCGTCGTGCTTCAAGGCACTCCCGACGATTTTGCACTGAAGCTCCTCTCAGCTCAAGACTACATGTACAACGTCAACCTTCAGGGTCGCCTGAACGGTGAGATCGTCAACTCTTTCAAGAGAATCGACGTGATCAGCCGTGGCCTTAACCCCTGGGGCCAACACGACGCTGTCCTGGGTCTCGCTGTGCAGCCCGAAATAAGATTCGTCATCTCAAACACTACTGAAGCCGGCATCGCTTTCGACCCCGAATGCAAGCTCCACGACACACCCCCTGCTTCTTACCCGGCCAAACTTACCCAGATACTCTACACTCGCTATAAAGCATTCAATGGCGACCCCAAGAAAGGTCTAATCATAATGCCGTGCGAGCTGATCTTTGAAAACGGCCACCACCTCAAGAAATTCGTCAACGACTATATCGACCTCTGGAAAGACCAGCTCGGAGACGACTACGAAGGCTTCAAAGAATGGTTTAACAAATACAACTACGTCTGCGCTACCCTCGTAGACC
>CAYNPB010000182.1:0-5291 GCA_964399005.1 uncultured Sangeribacter sp. | reverse complement strand
GCGCCCTCTGCCCCTCCGCGGACTCTGCGTGATACCCCCAAAGCAAATTGAGTAGTAAGCGCGCTCCGCGCGCGTCATTACGCGTCGCGAAGCTCCATAGCAAATTGAGAAGTAAGCGTCGCCAAGCTATTTGATAAGAAAATGTTCCCCACTCTCCTTCACGATATTCTCATAATATCTCTTATCATATCCGGGGAAATTAGGCGAAGCCGGAAGTCCATATGCATTCCTCTTGAAACTTCCATCCTCATTCTGCTTCTTCACATTTCCATCAAGAAATTTCACCATCAGGAACTCCGCCAGATTCCGGTAGCAGTCCGTCGCCTCCTTCGCAATTGTCGCTGCCTCCATATTGACATATGTTGTCAGCTGCCCCATCATTCCGGCCTCTGCAAGTGGCAGAAGCTGCTCTTCTGAAGCCTTGCGTGAATCACGATATTTCTCCTCCAGTCCATTCTGCACCTTGCGGATGTCAGGTATCATCAGGTCGTAGCGGTTATATGCCTGATTGGCTACCCAGTTGTTCATCCAGAAGTTGGAGTTCATATTGAATTCATAGAGATCCCCTACTGTCAGCTGCATGGGGACCTCGGTGAGAGAGCAGTATAGCGGCATATACACGCAGGTGTTGGTGTCGTCGGTACCAAACCAGAAGATGCCTCCCACTGCATCCGGAAGCCATGAACGGCTCTGAGATATGAAGCTCCACCCTGTCTGTTGTGTGGCAGTCGCACGCTCCATGCAATATGTCTTTCCATCTACCTCATAGCTCATCGGACGCCAGCGATATGGCACATGATTCGGTCCTGCGCCTACATCTTGAGTCATGTCAAGTGGTGTCCCCTCGAAATGATCTCGCATGCACATCTGCATGTCTTCGAGCGATAATTTCCTGTTAGGCACTACATAAAGGGGCATCGGAGTGTTGCTCTCTCCGCTGATCCAACTGTAATATTTGTCAAGGCTCGGATCAAATTTCCTCATGAAAGCCCAAGCGCGTCCGTCGCAGCTGCGGCGTGTCGCTGCATCATGCTCGCAATAGGCATCCGCAAACGAGAAGTCGCTGTCTTTGCCGCTGAAATATCCTCGTTGGCGAGCGAACGATATCATATCCTTGGAATATCTCACATTCTTCTTATCCTTAAGGTTCACCTGGCGGATACGGGGCTCATTGGCATGTGCGCAGATGGCATCGTCCGGGATGCGGACAGCAATCCAAACGGCACCCTTCTCAGCCCCCTTGCCAATCATGTCCATCACCCACACCTCATTCTTGTCGGCGATGGTGAAAGACTCTCCCTCAGAAGCATATCCATACTCTGCCACCAGGCTTGTCATCACATCAATTGCTTCTGAAGCCGATTTAGAGCGCTCGAGAGCAATCTGTATCAATGATCCGTAGTCGATGATGGCGTTTCCGGTAGTGTCTGCCAATTCCTCGCGTCCTCCCCATGTGGTCTCGCCGATTGCCACCTGATACTGATTCATGTTGCCCACTACATTGTAGGTCTCCTTAGGCTGAGGAATGTCACCAAGATACTTGCCGGTGTCCCATTCCACGACCTTGCGCATTGCGCCTTCCTTATGCACGGCCGCAGGGGTATGCGAAAGGTCTCCGTAGAGAGTATGTGAATCCGCCGCATAAGTTATCATTACGCTCCCGTCAGTAGTTGCTTTTTTCCCTGCAATAAAATTTGTGCAGGCAAGTGCAGAAGCAGCTGTCATTGCTACAGCCCCAACCGCCCATATTCTTCTTCTAATCATAATAAATCTACTTAAAAAATTAAATCCCCAAAGCAAATTGAGTAGCAAGCACGCTCCGCGTGCGTCCCTCAGCCTCCCACTCTCTTGGTAGGGACGCACGGCCCGTGCGTCCGCACCGCAGAAAGCCCCCGAAAGTATCTGTTTGTTCAGGTGTGAGAGCCTTCGGCTCGATCCAAAATTAATACACCTTCAAAGCAGTCTTCTTATAAGCAAAAGGCACCACAACAGTAACCGTCCGCTTCCCGGCATCATAGCTATAGCCATACTGCCTGATTGCCTTTGCAGATACCATCCTTTCAAGCTTATTCCCATCAAGTTCAACCCCTTTCGGATTTCCAACCCCGACAATCTCAAGTGTTATCATCCTCATCTCGGGCATCCCCTTATAGCTTCCTTCAGAATCAATGTTGACATAGATCTCATTCCCCTGTTTGGAGCCACTGAATGTGGTCAGCTGATACTCTCCATCTTCCAGTGAAGTCGGTGAGAGACGGTTGTCGTCAAAGAGCTGATAGTTGCTCCATTCTTTTCTCGGGAAGTATTTCACTGTCAGCAATGCCGGATTATACTCCGAAGTGTTCTCTATCTTCTGAGGATATTGCGGAATAAAGCTGCCTGCCTTCACAAAAAGCGGAAGCGTATTGAGCGGAGCGGCAACTGTCGCCGTCGTTCCTCCCTTGTATGTCTTAGCCGGATTGTTCCAGTCGATCCAGTCTCCAGCCGGGAAGACTACTTTTCTGCTCCTCGCGCCTCCGGTCATGACCGGAGCTACGAGCACACTTTCGCCCCATAGATACTCATCGCTTATGTCTGCATATTTATCCTTATTCTCATTCTCTCCGTGGAAGTTAAGAGTGCGCATCAAAGGCATTCCATATGCTGCGTTTTCATATGCAAGAGTGTAGTTGTAAGGAAGCCATTCATATCTCATCTTGATGAATTTCTTGATGATGCTTTCCTGATTGGGATAGTGATAAGGCTCCGGACGGTCTTGCGCATGAGTCCTCAATACAGGGGAGAAAGTCCCAGCCTGCACCCAGCGCACATATAGTTCAGGGTCATAAGGCTTTTTCTGGTCTACTGCGAATCCTCCCACATCATTACCCATATATCCGAGCCCTGAAAGTCCGGCGCTGAGGAGAAGCTTGTTTTGTGCCTGCAGTCCTCCCCAGGAGCGGGATACGTCTGAAGTCCAAGGAAATACGCTGTAGCGCTGAAGTCCAGTTGTGCCTCCGCGCATCATTAGCATCGGTCGCATATCCGGGAAGTCCTTGCGCAGTCCCTCATATACCATCTTGCTCCATTCATTGCCATACACGTTGTGGAATTCCTCTGCGGTTTCTCCATTGGCATGCACTATCTCTAAAGGATGCACCTCAGGCTCCCCGAGGTCACCCCACCAGCCGGAAAGTCCTTCCGCTGTCAGTGGCTTCATCCTTTCCCACATCCATTCTCTTGTAGCAGGATTTGAGATATCAAACATTCCGGCGTCTCCCACCCAAGTGGTCACGTCTTTCGTGTTGCCGTTTCCGTCTTTGGTCAGAAGACCCTTGCTTTCAAGCAGATTGTAGTTGTCTAAGGCTCCTATTTTGTTGATATAGGGTTGGTGGATAGGCACTACGTGTATCCCTTGTGCATTAAGGTCATCAAGCATTTTCTTATGGTCCGGCCATTGCTTTTTGTCCCATTCAAGTCTTCCCATGTCGGTCTCCACTCCATACCAATACAAGTCGAGCACCATTCCGTCTACCGGATAGTCTCTCTGTTTCAGCGAGTCGATGGCTCCATACGCTTCATCTTGATTATGATAGCCATACTTTGATGTGATATAGCCTAAAGTCCAGAATGGAGGTAGTGGCTGACGCCCTATCAGCTCAGAGAATGAATAGGTGGCGCCTGCCAAAGTCCCATCTCCATTGATGAAGTAGTAGCTGAGCGGCTTCTTTGAGATGGTGCGGTAGGCGATAGTGTCTTCTCCTAAAGTAAGCCATGCTTTGGCATAGTCATCGATTAGCAGACCGTAACCGTTGTCGCTCACTATGTATGGCATATTGATATTTGTCTGGGAAATGCGGTCATCTCCCTCTGTATAGCCGTAGTTTGCGCGGTTCCACATCGTAAGGTCGCTTCCGTTGAGTATCAGGCTGTGCCCCCGTTCTCCTGCTCCGTAGAAATTATCTCCCTCCGGAGTCAGGAAGGTGACTGTCTGCTGATCCCCGTCTTTCCCTAATCCCTCCGCTTCCGAGAGCAAAAGGTGTCCGTTCTGGTCGTAGAATGACACCTTCCCCGTCTTCTTGTCGATGTTGACAGCTGTAGTCGGAGATTCTATCACAAATCGGTCGGCATTTGCCCATGTGACGATATTGCTTTTCTTTCCTTCAAACGCCACTGCCTGTGTCTTCGCAGGGGATGGGGCGGAAAGGCTATTCAGCTCGCTGATTCGGAAGATGTCGTCGCTCAAAGGAGTCACTTCTATCACTCCTTTCTGCGTGATCACTCGATAGGGTTCATCCTGAGGGCTCTCCATATGTGCGGAGAAGGCGGCAGCAGCACTTGCTGCAGCCGCCATCCCTATGCATATATATGCTTTCTTCATAAATTTAATGAAGTTGTCTTATAAATTTTCGATCTCGAAAATTTCTGTTAAAGTTCGATATCTCCATCCACAATCACATGCCAGGGAAGCCCATTCACTGCTAATGTCTCCAAGAATGGATCCGGATCGAACTCCTCTACATTGTGCACTCCCGGCTTCACCCATTTTCCGGTCAGGAACATCATTGCTCCTACCATTGCCGGAACACCGGTGGTGTAGCTCACTGCCTGGGCTCCTGTCTCTTTGTAGGCAGCCTCATGCGAGCAGTTGTTGTAGATATAGTAAGTGGATTCCTTTCCCTGCTTGTCGATGCCACGGATGCGGCATCCGATTGAAGTCTCACCTGTATAGTTCTCTCCAAGTGAACCCGGATCAGGAAGCACTGCCTTAAGGAATTGGATAGGTATGATTTCCTGTCCGTTATACATCACAGGGTCGATTCTTGCCATACCTATATCCTGAATCACACGCAGATGTGTCAGATATTCCTGACCAAATGTCATCCAGAAGCGTGCTCGCTTTATGGTCGGGAAGTTCTGCACGAGGCTCTCAAGCTCTTCATGATAGAGAAGGTAGCTCTCACGCTCGCCGATGTTGGGATAGGTGAGTGGCTTATGGATTTCGAGGTTTTCAGTCTCTACCCATTTCCCATCTTCCCAATATTTACCTTTCTGGGTGATTTCGCGGATGTTGATTTCCGGGTTGAAGTTGGTGGCGAATGCCTTGCCATGGTTGCCGGCATTGCAATCCACGATGTCGAGATATTCCATCTCCTTGAAGTGATGCTTGGCTGCGTATGCTACGAAGACCGCGCTCACTCCCGGGTCGAATCCGCATCCTAAGATGGCGGTCAGACCTGCATCTTCAAAACGCTTGCGGTATGCCCACTGCCAGCTGTATTCGAAATGTGCCTCATCCTTTGGCTCATAGT
>CAYNPB010000181.1:0-5313 GCA_964399005.1 uncultured Sangeribacter sp. | reverse complement strand
TGTTTAAATTGATTCAGATATACCGAACAATATTTAATACTCTCAGCGTCAGACAGCGGATCGCACCGGAGCGCAATCCGCGAAAGACGGTGCAAAATTAGTAAAAAATGGGGGATTATGCAAGTGCCACTTGTTGTAGAATAGTGAGATAACTATCTATTTAAGATTATTTAACTTTATTTAACAATAAATATAATGAATGATCAGAACTGAGGAGACTCTGTAAAAAGGATGGGCAAGTCATTGCAATACAGTGATGAATCGATTTACTACGATTATTAAAATAAAAAATGAGAATTTTTTTGATGTTTTTTTTGCAATCTGCGGAAAAAAGAGTAACTTTGCGACAGAATTGGTTGCTCTGCCATCCAAGAGTGGAGGCATATAGGAGCATCAAAAGGGAATGAGGTGAGATTCCTCAACAGTACCCGCTGCTGTATTTCCCCGCTTATATAATGCGCAATTTGCAATGCATAATTGGACATTTATAAGCAAGGTTTTCGCAACCTGCCACTGGTCATAAACAGACCGGGAAGGCGCGAACAAACCGGGATAAGTCAGAAGACCTGCCATTTTCACATTTCGTGCAGTGCGCGGGAGGGCGGCTGTCATGGAGAAATAGCGGATATGCGTGAGCAACATCTTCTGATGAATCTTTCACCTTGCAAAGTGTGAAAACACTTTCTTTTCGCTATTGTAACATGATATAACAATTCCACAATACTCCCGTTGACGAACATAAGCATCGTTGACGGGAGTATTATTTTAACGGCTTCTATTTGCGCACTTAGAATTAATAAACTCCGAGTATAATCAAAAGTGCAATGGATATAGTCGACACTTCTCTTTTTCAGACTTTCTTACGACTTGCCAAGAGATGGGCGGTTCTTGCGCTCATGCTGTTTCCTCATGCATACATACATGGCGCCCAGCCGGAAACAGAAGATACCATTACCATTAAAAATCTTAATGAAGTAGTGGTAAGAGGATATCATCATCCGCTTGCTACAGTCCAGAATCTATCAGGATCTGAATTGCAATCATTATCTTCGACTTCTATTGCAGACGCATTAAAATATTTTGCCGGCGTACAAATAAAAGACTATGGTGGGCTCGGAGGATTGAAAACGATCAATGTACGCTCTCTTGGCGCCCAGCATGTTGGTGTCTATATCGATGGAATCCGCATCACAAATGCACAAAACGGAACCGTTGATCTTGGAAAATATTCCCTATCAACACTCGAATCCGTGTCTCTATACAACGCCAATAAACTTGACAGGTGTCAGTCTGCGTCTGAATTTGCATCGGGAGCCACGGTATATCTTCGCACACGACGCCCCACTTCCGACTCCCTGTCGGTGATGGGAGCCATTGGATCGTTTCACACTTATAAGGGGCGGTTGACAGCGCAAATCAATCGGAAAGGATGGAGTGGATTTATAGATGGAGAATACCTAAACTCCAAAGGGGACTATCCATTCCGGTATAAATCACAATACGAAGATACGGTTGGTATCCGAAGAAATTCTGATATAGAATACTATAGAATCGAAGGGGCGGCCTTCCACAAAGGACTTTCGGCGCATGCCTATTGTTATGTCTCGGAGCGCGGAGTACCTGGTGGCATAGTAAGGCGACTGTCGGATAAATATATAAATGTAGGACGAGAATGGGATGTGGATTGGTTCGGACAGGCCTCATGGACACATAGATTTTCAGAAAGACACCAAGTATTATTCAACGCCAAATACACACAGGAATATTTACGATACTGCACAGACTATCCCGAAAACCAGAACACAGCCAGGGTCAATAATCATTACCATCAAAAAGATGCCTTTGCATCTGCTGCCTATACCTTCACTCCGCTTGAATGGATATGGGTTAATGTCGGTTACGACGCCCGCATGTCGTGGCTCAAAGCCGACTTGAAAAATTTCCATACGGTGAGAAGACTCGATCAAAAAGGGGTCATCGCAGTTCAATCTGAATATGCCAACTTCCGGCTGGCCGCGTCAGTGCTTTATCAGCATTATAAGGATTGGACACTTACACATGCGGGAGCTGCTGACCCACTCAGTAAATTCACACCATCTGTGACATTGGGATATTCATGGAAAGGGCTATCTGTCAGAGCATGGTATAAAAGAATATTCCGAGTCCCGACACTCAACGATTTATATTATACTCAGGTCGGCAACAGAAATCTTAAACCTGAATATACAAAGCAATTCGACATAGGTGCGGAATATAATTATTTCGATTCCCGGTGGTCGGCAAGCGTCCAAGCTGACGGCTATATCAACAAGATTGAAAACCGTATAGTCTGTCTGCCACTGAAAGGCACTTACTCATGGTCGATGATGAATTATGGAGAGACATTTTGCCGAGGATTGAATGCCACTGTCTCAGGAAGATTCACACCCAATGACTGGACCTTTTCTTTGCTCACTTCACTTACATGGCAACGCGACTTAAACCGCACAGATCCTGAAAGCCAATCCTACGACAAGCCGATATGCTACTCCCCTAACTTGTCTTATGGAATCACGGGGATTATCGGATGGAGATGGCTTACTCTCACAATCTCTGATTTGCATGTAAGTGAGCGAATGTGGTCGTATGCTGATCCGGAGGATGTATTGAAACCATACAACAACATCGATCTTAGATTGACCGGTCGTTGGAGATGGATGAGTGCATCATTAGACATCAATGACCTTCTTGACGTACAATATGAGCATGTACCTCGCTACCCAATGCCGGGACGAAGTTTTACCATATCTCTTACTTTCTCAATTTAATTCATAAAATATCAAAATATGAAGAGATTCTACACATTAATTATTTATGCGCTCCTATGCATGAACTATGTCACTGATGCTGTTGCTCAGGAGAAGATTATCCTTCTGAATGAGGGGAACTGGCAGGCCGACAATGGTCGCATCACCTATTTCGAGGATGATCGAGTTGTGAGCAACCAATGGTTTCGTGAGGTCAATGGCTACAAGTTAGGTGATACGCCAAACGACATCATTGCAGTCAACGACAATCTTATTGCGATAGCAATCAACTGGTCGAACATAGTGCAGTTCATCACTCCCGAAGGAAAGGCTGTGGCTGCCACAGAAGATGTGCCCAACAATCGCAAATTGGCATCAGACGGCAAATATGTCTACATATCTTCATATGGGCATGAATGCCGTGTCGGTGATAGTTTTGTAGAGTTCGAGAAGGGATTCGTGGCTAAGATTGATGTAAATACTTTCCAAGTAGTAGCGGCCACAGAAGTGGGATATGAGCCGGAAGGAATTGCCTACTATAATGGTTATCTTTTTGTGGCGAACACCGGAGGGTATGCTTTTCAGGAGGCACATGAATATGAAAAGACTGTCAGCATAATTGATGCTGAGACTATGGAAGTGGTGCGTAATGTCGATACCGGTCAGATCAATCTCTACGGCAAGATGTCGCAGAGCGGTCGCTATCTATGCATAAACTCTCCCGGTGATTATTATGACATTCCGGCGGCCACCATTATCTTTGACTGTGAGGCTGCTCTTACGAATAAACCTGATGAGGAATGTTTCGTGACACTTGAATATGCGGCCACCTATAATTGTGTCACAACCGATGGAAAATTTTATGCAATCGGCTCAAGATATTCCTATTATACCGGGGAATACACCTTTAATTATGTAACCATCGACCCTGCCGAAGTAATGGAGTCGGAAGGAGGAATAGGAGTAGACGATAACTTCCCCGGAACGGTGCTCGCTGACCTTAAGAAACTCGGAATGCCTTATGGCATTTATATCAATCCCTACACCGGCTATATGTATGCAACCGACGCAGGTGGCTTTGTTGAAGGCGGGACTCTCTATCAGTGGTCGCCTGAAGGTAAATTAGTAGGCAAATATAGTGTATATATCAATCCGGCTCATTTTCTTGCGCTGCCACCGGCCGATTGGAACAACGTGGAAAATGTAGGAACAGACCCTGACCATAATAATGGCGCTATATATAACCTACAGGGAATGAAGGTTGAAAAACCTTTACCGGGTAGGATTTATATCAAAAATGGGAAGAAATTCATATTCAATAACAACTAAATCAAATTTTTATGAAACTTAAGCAATTGTTAATACCGCTGGCTTTTTCGGCACTTGCCTTTGCAGCTGAAGCCACTCCGGTTAAGGTGACAATGAACGCTGTTTCGACCACTATGGCTCTCACTCCACAGAGCTCAGAAACAGCAATTGATGTAGGCTCACCTACTAATAAAGTATACGAATTCGATACGCCTGCAGGGGAATACGTGCTTACAGCATATGCAACTGACGGCAAGACCGTCAACGGCACCATAGTGCTTAATATCCCGGATTCTTCAGAAACGCAGGAGTTCACTGTCCTTACTAATACAGCTTATGTCACAAACAAAAATGAGGACAACGCGACATGGACTATTGAGAATGGTGACTACACCATTGATGTTACAGTCAACACCCGCGAAGGTGTGCGTCAGACAGTAACGCTTGGCAAGAGCACTACAGCAGGTCGCTATACATTTCTCGCTTTCAACGGCAACAGCTATAATCTTTCGTTCGTGCCCAGCAAGGAACATCAGGCAGAGGGATACACCACTCTTTACAAGGGGGGTACGCTGACGTTCAATGTAAATGCATACGGCAAGATTCCGATGGCAGCAGACTTCAGCGTCACCCTTCCTGCGGAAGCTGAACTGATGATCGGGCTGAAGTTCTTCCATTTCATCAACTTCACCCCGGTAGAGCCTAAGACAGTTGAAAACAACGGAGCAACCAAGACTGTAACCTACAGTCTTGCCGATGCTCAGGTCTACAATTATCGCACCTGGATGAAAGGGGGACTCACGCAAGCCGGATATTTCACGATGAATGTCGATAAGGATAAATGTCCGGTACTCAATTTCACCGAGGAGGATTTCAAGGCATTTGCACCAGAGCAATTCAATCATGATGTGCAGAGTAACCAGGGATATGAGACAGGAGATGTCTTTGTGAATATAAATCCGGAAGGTCATCTCAAGCTCAATATCGGCGACACTTTCGAAGCGCATGCAATGCGCACATGGGAGTTGACCGACAATTCCACCAACAACTACTTTATGGAACCTGATTTCCATTACACTGTGGTCGGACTTGACGGAAAACCAAGCACTGGCGTAATCGAAATTGAGAACGCCAACACCACAATCTCGCCTTGGTCGAAGATTAAGGCAGTAGGCAAAGGAACGGCCATCGTGCTCGTCACCTACGATGCGATTGGGCT
>CAYNPB010000180.1:0-5336 GCA_964399005.1 uncultured Sangeribacter sp. | reverse complement strand
TCAACCAGCAGATTTACAGTCTGCCCCATTTGGCCACTCTGGTATTCGCCCTTTTTGAGCCTCTTGTCGGATTCGAACCAACGACCCCGAGATTACAAATCACGTGCTCTGGCCAACTGAGCTAAAGAGGCATCTTCTTATGATTTCGGATCTTATTCGCTATTTGAGCGCTTCATTTCCGAAACCGAGTGCAAAGTTACAACTTTTTTTCTTACCCACCAAATTTTTCTGCAAAAAAAAGTGCTTTTACTCAAATTTTTTATGCCGACGTCAAATTGGCGTTTTCTAAGTGCCAACTTATTTAATTGGCACTTAGAAAAGTAAGAGTTTTATTCCACAGTCACCGACTTTGCAAGATTTCGCGGCATATCTACGTCTTTGCCCTTATTGATGGCAATGTAGTATGACAGCAACTGGAGCGGTATGCTCGTGATGATCGGTGTCAGACACTCAGGCACGTCAGGCACTTCTATGACATGGTCGGCTATATTCTTTATTTCCTTGTCGCCCTCAGTGACTATAGCTATGACACTTCCATGGCGGGCCTTCACCTGCTGCACATTGTTGACGATCTTCTCATAAAGATGGTCGTTGGGAGCGATGATCACTGTCGGCATCTCCGCGTCAATTAGCGCAATCGGGCCATGCTTCATTTCTGCTGCAGGATACCCTTCTGCATGGATATAGGAAATCTCCTTCAATTTCAACGCCCCTTCGAGAGCTACCGGATAACTGTAGCCGCGACCAAGATAAAGGAAATTGTGGGCATACGTGAATATCAGCGACAATCTTTCGATCTGGTCATTCAGCTCGAGTGTCTGCCTTACGTATTCCGGCACTTTCAGTATCTCCTCCCCTATCTTGTTGAGTTCCTCTTTCGACTTCGTGCCCTTCAGCTCGGCAATTGCCATCGCAATCAGTGTCAGAACCATCACCTGACCCGTGAAGGCCTTTGTGGACGCAACTCCTATTTCCGGACCTACGTGGATATATGTGCCGGAATCAGTGTTGCGAGGAATGGAGCTTCCCACCACATTGCTGATGCCATATACATATGCGCCGGCTTCATGCGCCATCTGGATGGCTGCCAGAGTGTCGGCTGTCTCGCCGCTCTGCGACACTGCGATGACCACATCGCGCTCATCGAGCACCGGATTGCTATAGCGGAATTCACTTGCATATTCCACAACCACCGGAATGCGGCACATGTCTTGAATCAGATATTTTCCAATTAGCGATGCATGCCAGGATGTGCCGCAAGCAACGATTATTATTCTCTTGGCATTCAGGAATCTTTCCTTACTGTCGAGCACACCGCTTACGATCACATTCTTGCCGCCGTCTACAACGCGGCCTCGGATGCAATCGCGAAGAGTGGTAGGCTGCTCAAAGATCTCCTTAAGCATGAAATGCGGATACCCACCCTTCTCGAGTTGGGATATGGAGAACTCGAGTTTCTTGACGTCTACCTTAGTCTCCTCATTATTGAGATTGATCAGTTTCAGCGGCTCATTTTTCGACACCACTGCGATCTCATCATCTTTGACATACACCACATCTTTTGTGTATTCCACAATCGGAGTGGCATCGGATGCAAGAAACATCTCCCCCTCCCCGATTCCTATCACAAGGGGGGAGCTCTTACGGGCTGCTATGATTGTATCAGGATTATTCTTCTCAATCACCACAATCGCGTAGGCACCTACCACCTGGCGCAGGGCCTCCTTGACTGCTTCCAGCAATGTGCAGTCATTATGCGTCCTTATATATTCTATAAGCTGCACCAGCACTTCAGTGTCGGTCTCAGACTGGAACTTGCATCCATTCTGAATCAACGCATCTTTGAGCACCTTGTAGTTCTCGATCGTGCCGTTGTGGACGAGGGCGATTTCCTCATCCTCGCTGAAATGGGGATGGGCATTGCGGTCGGAAGGCTCGCCATGAGTGGCCCATCTCGTATGGGCTATGCCTGTGCCTCCTGCAGTATCCTTGTCCTTACAATAATCTTCGAGATTTGAAACCTTACCGGTAGTCTTATATACATTTAGTTTTCCAGTCGGACTCACCAATGCAACTCCCGCACTGTCATATCCTCTATATTCCAGTCGGTGCAAGCCTTTTATCAGAATATCGTAAGCATTTCTGTCGCCTACATATCCTACTATTCCACACATATTCGTAAGTTTTTAAGTATAGGTTATTAATATGAGCACTCTCTACTTTGCGATGGAATCTCTTTGAATTCTTAACGCTTGTATCTGATTGTTTATTATAAAAATCACATCAGTTTTTCCCGTCTTCACCATTTTTCTCGGCATTGTCATACCGGTGGGCAACCAAATAATCCCAGGCGGCATCATGCTCATTTGGTATAAGGCCGTCGAGAATGGCATCCTTCACCATCTGCTTCAGCCTTGATATCTCCTGCGATGGCGGAAGACCCAGCCGCTCCATTATTTCATTGCCGTTGATCGGATTTTTCCATTTCCTGTAGTCATCGGCTGCCACAATCTCCTTCATCCTGTCGCGCAATGCCATGAAGCCATCAAGTGCCGACTTTATTTTTATAGGATTGCGCGATGTCAGATCAGACTCGGCAAGTATCATAAGGTCTTCCACATCTTCTCCGGCATCAGTGAGAAGCCTGCGCACTCCGGAATCACTCACTCCCTCCTCGCCCACTTGCTGCGGACGCATATGAAGCCCGACGAGCTTCTGCACATACTTCATCTTCTCATTGAGAGGCATTTTCATTGATTGGAAAATGCGCGGCACCATCCGCTCACCGATAAAATTATGATTGTGGAAAGTCCACCCTAAGTTATTATCCCATTTCTTGGTGACAGGCTTTGCTATGTCGTGCAGAAGTGCAGCCCAACGGAGCCATTCGTTGTCTGAGCGTTCGGCAACATTGTCGAGCACCTTCAGAGTGTGCAGAAAGTTATCCTTATGAGCACGCCCACCTACGGTGTCGACTCCCTTCAAGGCATTCACTTCGGGCATGATACGCTCAAGCAATCCGCTTTCATCAAGTAGCATGAATCCGATTGACGGCACTCTTGAGCGCATTATCTTTCCCAACTCGTCGTTGATCCTTTCCTTCGATATTATAACGATTCTGGCGGCATTTCGCTTTATGCCATCAAAAGTAGCCGGAAGAATCTCAAATTCAAGCTGGGTCGCAAAGCGAATGGCTCGCATCATCCTGAGAGGATCGTCGCTGAATGTGACATCCGGATCCAATGGTGTGCGTATGATTTTCCTTTCAATGTCTGCCAAGCCTCCGAATGGGTCAACAAGCTCGCCGAATCTACCCTTGTTAAGGCAGATTGCCATCGCGTTGATCGTGAAGTCGCGGCGTTTCTGGTCGTCGTCTAACGTTCCGTCTTCCACGATAGGATTGCGGGAGTCTCTGGTATAGCTCTCTTTCCGAGCACCGACAAACTCCAGTTCGAGATCCTTATGGCGAATCTGGGCCGTGCCGTAATTGGCATACACAGTGAGCTTCCCTTTCTTCCCGAGACGCTCGGCTACAGCTCGCGCGAGCGCTATGCCGCTGCCTACGGTCACGAAATCAAGATCGGCAGAATGCCGCCCCAAGAATATGTCTCTGACAAATCCACCGACTACATACACCTCAAGCCCAAGGTCGTCGGCCGTCTGGCCGATGACCTTGAATATGGGATTGGTAAGTTTATCGTTAAGCGTCATTTGAGTCATTTGTCTGGGAATTGTTGCTCCTTTGGTCTTTGTTATGCTTACGCTTATGGCGGCGCTGGCTACCCGACTTATGGGTAGCATTGTCGGCACTATGGTCATCTTTCGGCTGCTCCGCATTCTCTTTCTTGCCGACGTTCTTCTGCGCCTGAGCCTGCTGATTGCCTTGCTTTTGCTTTGATTTCTTCTTCTTGGCCTTGTCAAAACGCGTCAGGGCATCCTGGTCGGTAAGGTCGATGAATTCCCTTCTTGTCTCCTGATCATTCAGCTCTTCAGTAAGCTTATCAGGCTTGATACCTTGCTTGTTAAGAGCTATGATCTCAAAAGCTCTTGAAGCAGGGATCACTGTAAGATTGGCACCCATCTTCTTGTCGGTGCTATATGTAAGTGTCCGTGTCAGGATATCGGTTTTGAATAGATAATAGTCCGAATCCTTTGTCTGAAGAACTGTTTCCTTGGATGGGAGTTGCTTGACGGCCTCGGCATAGGCATCTATCTCAAAATTAAGACAGCATTTGAGCTTTGCGCATTGTCCGGCAAGTTTCTGAGGATTCATTGAAAGATCCTGCATTCTTGCAGCCCCCGTGCCTACGCTGACGAAGTGAGTCATCCAACTCGAACAGCACAGCGGACGCCCGCAAGGCCCGATTCCGCCGATTCTGCCGGTCTCCTGACGGGCACCGATCTGCTTCATCTCGATCCTGACCTTGAATTCTTCTGCCAGTATTCGTATCAGTTTTCGGAAGTCGACTCGCTCATCGGCTATATAATAGAATATTGCTTTGCCCCCATCGCCTTGATACTCCACATCTCCTATCTTCATATTGAGGCCAAGTTCCTCGGCAATGGCACGCGACTTAATCATAGTGCTGTGCTCCTTGCTCCGGGCTTCATTGAAGCGCTCGATGTCGGAAGGGCGTGCTTTTCTGAAAATTTTCTTGAGTTCATCAAGATTGTCAGGATCAAGCTTAGCCTTCTGCATTTGCATCCTGACGAGGGGTCCCACCATAGTGACCTGGCCGATATCATGCCCGTTGGCAGCTTCGACTGCAACAAGATCACCTATCTCAAGGCTTAATTTTGAAGTATTTAGGTAGAATCCGGCACGTGTATTTTTAAATTGGACCTGTACAGCCGGGAAGTCGGCCGAAGTCGAGATATCCCCCAGCCAGTTTGTGGCATAGAGTTTACCTCGCGGCTCCCTTCGCCAGCCCATCACCTTATGGGCCCCACATCCGCCGCAACCATCTTCTCCGGCTGATGCACAGCCGCCACCTCCACAGCCATTCTCACAGCCGGAATCGCAGCCCGCGCATTCGGTGCAGTCTGGAAGAGGTTTGGGTTGAGTTGCGGGTATATTTTCCATTTCATCCATAGGCATACCTCCTTTTTATTTGGCGTATGCCACGGCACGAGTCTCGCGGATAACTGTGATCTTCACCTGTCCGGGATATGTCAGCTCGTCTTGGATTTTCTTTGCAATGTTGGCAGAGAGGCTATCTATTTCCTCGTCTGAGATCTTGTCGGCACCCACGATCACGCGGAGCTCGCGACCAGCCTGAATAGCATAAGTCTTGATGACTCCAGGATATGAGAGCGCCAGCTGCTCAAGGTCGTTG
>CAYNPB010000179.1:0-5338 GCA_964399005.1 uncultured Sangeribacter sp. | reverse complement strand
TTAAGGACGCACGCGGAGCGTGCTTGCTACTCAAAAAAATAAGGACGCACGAGCCGTGCGTCCCTACCAGGTTGTTGGTGAATCTTTTGTTTGATTCTTTTTGATTCTCTTGTATTCTTTTAGAATTGGAGCTTCAGGGTTTCGGTCTGGCCGTTGGCTTCGAGGACGAGGATGTAGAGGCCTGAACGGAGGCGGAGCTCGCTCTTCACGGCAGCCGCTGCGTTGGCTTTGGTGGTCTCTACTGTGCCGAGGCAGAGTCCTAATGTGTCATAAACCTTGCAAGTTACCTGAGCGCCCGCTTCAATTGAGTTTACGCCGGCAGCTGCTACCACTTTCAGTACGCCCGAAGCATCCTTGAGTCCTGCGAAGTCCCATTCGAGACCAGCGGGGAGTTTCGGAAGCGTGATGTTGGGAGTGCCGCTGAATTTGGCAGCCGTCCAAAGTACGAACTCGTCGCCTACAGCCGGAGTATATTCAGGATTCATGTCCACAACCACGTTGCCTTCGATGTTGAGGTTCCCCTTCACGTCGATGTAGGAATGGCTGTTGCTCTTGCCGGCAACACGGAGATAGAGGCTGAGGGTAGCACCCGGGTTGACAGTCACATCGCCCGTAGAGAAGATTGCGCCGTAATGATATGGGTTGGAGTCTGAGAATGTACCCGGTTCGAGCACACCGTTGCCGGAAACAGAGATGTTGCCTACTGTGCCGCGGCCACGAAGCTTGGCGTTGCCTTCCACTACGAGTGGAGCGGTGAGGTAAGTGGTGTTGTAAGGCGACTTGGACGCATTCAGGGTCATTGTGCCGTCGTTGACATTGAGGCTTGAGATCTCAGTCATCAGTTTTGACATATAGAGATCGCACTTGCCGGTCTTCACCACTTTTGGTTTGCCGGTGAATGTTCCGGAGTAGCTGATAGCCTTCTCGTCGTTGCCGATGGTGAGAGTTCCTGAGCCGTTGTATATGCCTGAGCCCTTGAGGTTGCCAAGTTTCACATTGTAGCCCTGAGCGTTGAATGTGACGCCTGAAGGGATATTGAGAGTAGCTTTTGGCATACCGAAGCTGTTGTCCCACTTGAATTCAGGGTCATATGAACCACGCTTGAAGTAGCCGACGCTAAGTTCACCTTCAAATCCTGACCAGTCTCCTTTCAGATCGCAGCGGATACCGGCAGCGTATACTGAGAATGTTCCAGCTCCAGTAAGTTTACCGTTGTAAGTGCAACGAGAGTCAAGATAGAGAGAACCCTTATTGCCGGCGTCTACAAAGTAGTTTGTAGGATTGTTGCTGTAGGTGTACATGTTTTCCGGATCCCAGAGAGCACCGTTTACAAATTCTACAGTTCCGGGAAGAGAGATGGTCGTACCATTAACCTCAGAAGCATTCACTGTGCCCTCTTCAATCACGAGGCGGCTAACAGTGTTGTTGCCTGCAAGGTTGAGAGTACCCTTACCCCTCTTATAAATCTTCTGGCCTATGCTGCCTGAAGCGATACCGTAAGTGGTGGTCAAAGTTGCTCCATCAGCAACTTCGATAGCGGCATTGCCGGCAGAAACGGAGATGCGCTGGCCGAGAGTACCGGAAGCGTTCACTCCGAGAGTTGCGTCGTTGCTGATATAGATGCGGCTGTTGACGTCGGAGAGGGCACCGAGGTCGTTGCCGATATTGTTGGCGAATACACCTGCCACGAGCTTACCGCCGTTGATGTAAGTTCCGCCGGTAAAGCTATTGATATTGTTGATAGTCAGAGTTCCTTTGCCTTCCTTCACGAGTTTGCCTTCCCCTATGATCTGGCCTTCGCCTGAGAGAACGAAGTCTTTGTCGTTGTTGTTGAAAGTCACGGTAGCGGGTTGGAGACGACCATTAATCACAATGTCTGTAGAAAGGGCAGAGTCATCAAATTTTACTTCGTCGCCCGGTACAAACACATCATTCTTGCCGGTCTCATCATTTTTGAATGCTACGGAATTATCAAGATCCCACATGGCAGCCTCACCGCCCATCCATGTCTTGAAGCCGGGTTGATAAGCAGATAGCTTGATATAAAGTTTGCCACCCTCAGCCAGGAGCTCTTTCTTCATATCTTCGATGCCGAGAAGAATGAGATCGGATAGGTTGCCGTTGATAGCTCCAATTTCACCGATCAGGTATTTGCCTTGGGGTAGGGTAGTGCTTCCTTCTGCAGGATGAGCAGTAAACTTGATGATCGGCTGGAGATATTCCGGACCGTTGGTCCAGTCTTTTTTCTCGATGGTGAGTTTTGAGGCATTCATCTGGTCGGCAGAGCCGTCGGCAAAAAGGTCGATTTCAGCGATAGAGCCGAATCCGAGAGTGAGGTCGCCGGTGGTGAGCGAGCCAGCCTTTGTTTTGTCGCCGAGGCGAAGCACAGAAGCATAGTTCATGTCAATGCCCTTCGGAGCCTTCAGGGAGGAAGTCTCGAGCACTGCGAAGTTGTTCATCCAGACGGGGCTGTTTGTGAGTTCGCCATCTACGGCGACAGTACCGGCCCAAATTTCAGTCTTGCCTGAGTAAGCGTGAGTTCCGGCAGGCATCACGAGTTTGCCGTCTCCCTGCTTGATGAGGCGCATATCGCCGCCGAAAGTTCCGGCAGATATTGTGTGCGTGAAGGTCTTGGTGGTGATATTGTTGTTGTCATTATGTCCTTCTACCCATGTCGGAGTGTTGACAGTGAGGATAGCGGGAGCCACGCCCTTGTCGGCAGAGAGGGTCATGTCGCCTGTCTCGCAGACGATCACGTGCTTGCCGTTGAGAGAAGAGGCGATTGTGCCGTTGTTTGCCACCTCGGTGCGTCCTGTCATGGTGAGAGGAGCCGGGGGCACGATTCTGTCTTCAAATGCACTCAGCATGAAGCTTGTGTGAGGAGGCTGGTTGTAGCCGCACATCTGCCAGTTCATCGCATTGCGATACTGATGATCATACCAGAGGGAGTATACGCGGTATTCAGTCGGGAAGTCGGTAGAGAAGATGCGGATGTTGTTGTCGCCGTCGCGCATGATGTATTCCTCGCGCCAGTCGCCGAGGATATCGCCCTGGAAGCAGGGTGTTCCCTTGGTGTCGTTGTTGGTCTTGCTTCCTTCGAGCAATGCGATTCTGCCTTGTTTTGCCTTATAGATTCCGCCTGCTGTGTTCTTGCCGTTGCTGTAGTCAAAAGATTCGTCGCAAAGGTCACCGTCCCAGTATACGCGGAAGTTCTGAGTGATGGACACAGTACTCTTGCTGTCGCCTACGATAGCCTTGTGGGAAGCGCCGCCGATGATATTGTTATCGCGAGAGGAAATACCTTCACCACCAGGGTATTCGTCGATGAAGTTGCCCATGTTGGAGCGACCGTCGTCGTCGCCTCCTGTAGTGCGGTAGTAGATTTTGGAGGTAGTTGCGTCGCGGTAGTTGTTGTTCGGGCTATCCTCATTGCAGGCGAAGATCTCCTGTCCGTGGGTGTAGGGGTCGAAGTCGCTGCAGTGCTGAGCGTCGCCGTGTCCGAGACCGGAAGTGGAGAGTCCATAGCCGTTGTCGTCAATCACCATTGATCCGTATACGATCTCGTCGCGACCGTCCCAGTCAACGTCGGCAATGCCGAAGTTGTGATATCCCTGACCGTGCCATGCGCCGCCGATGCTGTTCCAGCGCCAACGTTCTATGAGCTCGTGGGTAGCGGGGTCGATGTCGTAGGCGATCATCTTGTGCTTGGTGTAGATACCACGAGCCAGGAAGAGGCTTGGTTTTCGACCATCGAGGTAGGGGGCACCGAAGAAGTATTTTGAACTGCGATGTCCGTAGCCGTCGCCCCACTCATTAGATACGAGGGTGTCGTAAGCGCTACCGCTTAGAATATTATTGGGGTTGTTTTCCGGCTCAACGCGCATGAGAGGGTAGTCGATGCATTGGTATGGTTTGCAGGTTTCGCCGTTGGCATATACGAGGTATTCCTTTCCCCAGTGCATGAACCATTGGCCGGAGGGGAAACCGTCGCCGGTGCCGCGGTAGTTGAGGGAGGCATCGCCAACCGTGTAGGTAGAGCCGTCGGCTTGATGGATAATCGTGCCGTCGGCAGCGCGGAATACTACTTCAGCTTTTCCGTCGCCGTCCCAGTCGGTGGCGATGATATTGATCTCATTGTTTTGGAAGTCGCCCATGTTGGGGCCGAAGTTGATCCACCATTTCACGCTTCCGTCCATCTCGAGACATTCTACGACCGTGAAGATACCGTTGTCTCCTTTGCTGTAGCTGGCGGCGGTGTTATCGTATTTCATGATGATCTCGAGGTCTCCGTCGCCGTCTACGTCAGCTACTGTGGCGTCGTTTGGCACGAGAGCGGTCTTGATGTCAGCAGCGTGCTTGGGCTTGATGATCGTGTAGTTCTTTTCCCAAGGCTTAACTGCAGCGCAAGCGGCACCTTCCACGCCGTTGACTACGGGGCGTATGGTGTAGGAAGCATCGAGTGAGCCTGAGGCATCGGTAAAGTTGGAGACTTTCAGCGGGGTGCTGTTGAGTTTTGTGGAGCCACGGTAGATGTTGTATTCGGTGTTGTCCCATTCGTTGGCGGTGATGCGCCAAGAGCAGAATACACCGGCATCGGTTTTCATGGCTACGAGTCCACGGCCGAGTTCATCTGTGACTCGTTGGGCGTTGACTGATGGCAAGATAGCCATTGCGGCCCCGAGAGCGAGTAGAATTCTTTTGTTCATAATATCAGGTGTAAATTGATTGCGGTAGTTTAGGTGTCAGGTGTCGGGTGTCAGGCGACAGGTGATGCCTTATGCGTAGGTTAACAATATAGGTTAATAAATGCAAAATTACGACAAAATTATGAAAGCGCCAACATTTTTTTAGTTAAAATTAATGAAAAACGTTCTCCGAATGATTGTCATGTAGGTTTTTAGATTAATTCTCTTAAAGGGGGGCTTCGCGACGCTTAAGGACGCGCACGGAGTGCGCTTACTACTCAAGCCCCCCAGCCCCCTAAAGGGGGAGGATTATTTGAGGAGACGCTTAAGGACGCGCACGGAGTGCGCTTACTACTCAAAAAGAAAAGGACGCATCGGGGGGGATGCGTCCTTTGATTATAGAATTCGAGGGGATTACTTAACGATGATCTTCTTGCCCCAATTATGGATAATGAGGATGTAAAGACCCGGGCGAGTAGGCTCTACTCAAAAAGAAAAAGGACGCATCGGGGGGGATGCGTCCTTTGGGGTTTTATTTTGAATCTATTTGAATTCAGAAGTATTGATTCAAAATTCAAAATTCAAAATTCAAAATTATTTAACGATGATCTTCTTGCCCCAATTATGGATAATGAGGATGTAAAGACCCGGGC
>CAYNPB010000178.1:0-5373 GCA_964399005.1 uncultured Sangeribacter sp. | reverse complement strand
AAGAAGTAAAGGCTCTCCTCGAAGAGTATCTCGACGCTCCGGAAGCTTGGAGCGACAATGTGATGATAGAAGTTGATCCCAAGACTCTTGACTGTCGTCTTTATGATGACGACGATGCTGATGTCGAAGAGTCGGATAAAGACTATTGGGAAGTGATGGAACTCCTGCAGATGGCATCGGATGATTCCGGCCGTTGGGAGATTGATCCGGATGCCCTCGACGAACTCGCCGCTACCTACCAATACCAGTGAGAATTGTTTCGTGGGCTTCAAGGCTCCTTCTCATAACGAATAAAGGTTTCCAATGCAAATAATACACTGGAAACCTTTATTTATGTGATAATATTTTTATAATGCTACCTTAATAGCTTTTCCGTTAATCTTCTTGATGAAGATACCGTTTGCAGGATTCTTTACAGGTTGTCCCTGAAGATTATAAAATTCCGCAGTAGATTCGTCGATTGGTAGTAGCCCGACAGAGTTGCCTTCAATCACCTTAAAATACATTTGCATGTCAAGGTAAACTAAGCTTTCCGGATCATCAGCATCCTCACTTCCGTATAATGTTCCCGTTAAATAAGGTCCTTTCTCGTCTTCAAAAACAAGGCATGTTGACTTATAAAATGTAGGATTATACACTTTTAGAGTCTCTCCGGAATCCATATAGTTGCTCAGTTCAAGAATCGCATTCTCATTTGTCTCCGGATTGCGTAGTCCGTAATCGTCGCATGCAGGATCTTCAGAATCAAGACTATAGAAACTATCTCCTGTCATAATGGTCTCAAAGTTGTCGGTATACATAAACGACAACGGAACGCCGGAACCAGCAAAATTGTTGATGGTGTAGATTCCGTTTTCATAAGATAGGTCCACTATGAAAGGTGTGCATTGAGATTCTCCAAACCAATCGACCATCTTAAGTATGGTCTTCTGAGTTACAGGATCCGCATTTGCTACTGCTGTCCATGCGAGGACAGACACGATAAGAGTAAATAGTTTTCTCATACTGTAATTATTAATTGGATTTGATTGTTTAGTTTAGTGTGGATTTTCAAGCTGCATAAGTACCATTGACGCTGAATAAATGTTAGAGGCATCCATTTCTGCCAAATGCCTGCGCAGAAAATCATCTATGCGTTTCTTGCCTTCAGCACTTGATGAGTCCAATATCTCCGGTAGTGACGTGATGAGATAATAGACTCCTGTTCCGTCAAGGGTTGTGAAATTGTTGTCGCAATATGCTATATACTGTTCGTCGGATGCCCCTTTTCTGTTTTCTGCGAAATTTAAATATGGCTTCAGCTTATTTGAGAATCCGTGTTTTTCTGCATCCTCTTTGAATTTTTGATAAATATCCCACTCTTGAGAGTCTTCAAGCCGGTTTTTACTCATATAATCTAATGCTTCAAGCGTGAATACATAATCAAGAGTGTTGTTGACCGCTTCTTCCGACAACGCTTTAAACTTGTCTATATTAGTGAGCAAAAATTTGAAACGAGGGGAAGTATACTCTTTGGTATATGTGCTGAAAACAAAGAGATTTTCGGGATCGAGTTTCTGTTGGTCGTTCAGACCATTGTAGTATTCGGTAATAATTTCGTCTGCCAATTTTTGAGATTCATCGTAATTACGAATCTTCTCGCTTTTTTGACGTACATAGGTTTGCACAACTTCAGGAGTTCGGTCGCCGGCAAGGTATTTCTGCTCTACGACTTCCGGCTTTAGTTCCGGGTTGGAAATTTCTTTTACGGCGCTTATAAATGCGGATCCTTCTTTGAAGCCTTCGAAACGGCCCATAAGTTTTCCGTCCGGATTAAACACTGCAATTGTTGGATAGGCGGTCACTTTGATAGATTTTGCAAGATCATGACCCTCAGCTTCAGCATCAAGTTTTAGGCAGACATAGCCTGAATTGAGGTAATTCCCTACTTCCATGGAAGGAAAAACTTCTTTTGCAAGCTTCTTGCATGGCCCACACCATTGAGTATAGAAGTCCACAAAAATCATTTTGTTCTCAGCCTTTGCAGCTTCCTTGGCTTCTTCAAACGTGATGTGTCTGAATTCTGTCTGAGCATTGGCTATCGCAAGTATTGTCAATGTTAGAGCTGATAGAATAAACCTTCTTTTCATAAACAGTTGTTTTTGTATAATTCTGAATTTTATATTCTCAATAGTTTTGAGTCAGCGTAGAGTTGAAATTTACGGCATCTTGAGGGAAAGGGCGTTCCCATATGGGAGAATCAGGAGTCAAAGTCCAAATTCCATAGTTTTCTCCGCCGACATTCGTTAGATCCCTGACAATGTCTTCTGCATATTCCGATTCGGTATTCCAGCGCTTCCGGTCAAAGAAGTTTTCAAAAGTGTTCATAAATTCTATTCTTCTGTTGTCTTGATACACTTTCATTGCTTCCTTTATGGAAAGGTTTTGGATGGCATATTTCGTAGGATTTTCTATGCGCTTGTCGCGAACTTTGTCTATAAGCGATAATCCGCCTTGCACGTTCCCGTTTCTGATCATGCATTCCGCAGCGAGATAATACATGGATTCTGATCTCAGACCATAGACATTCCAGCGTATGTCGCTTGCCGTGCACTGAAGTGACCCTTCCGGGACAGATGGATAAGGTGCATTCCATGCGTAGGAGCCACTATCATAATGATAAGCATTGATATAGTCGTTTGCGTCAATAAGCTTTGCTACATCAGGCGACGCTATATAACCATAAAAATCACCTAAGTTTGAATTGTTGGAGTAGATGAGATAGTAATTGTTGTCAGAGTATTCCGTCAGTTGCCATAAGGATGTGTTGGCAATCGTGGTGCGGTCTTCAATTCTGTTGTTGATTGCAAGAGCTTTGTTGGCGAATGCCAATGCTTCATCGTAACGCTTCATCTGAAATAGTACTCGAGCTCGGACACCATTGCCGAAATCCGCTCCAAATCTGCATGGATCAGATACATTTGTTTGAATCAGTTTTGAGATAACTTCTTCGCTACAGTCTGCAAGAATCTTTTCATAAGTCTTCTCCAGGCTAAGTTTCTTCTTAAGCTCTTGCACATTTGTATTGTCTACATACGGTATACCACCCTCTTTCTCTGCAATATCCTTATCATATTGTTTAGCATATATGTTCACAAGAAGAAAATGATACCAGGCCCTAAGTATTTTTGCTTCCGATATTAATCTCTCCTTCTTTTCGTTGTCTCCATCAGCAGATGGCATCTTTGAGATAACCACATTGCAGTAATTGATTTTCGAGTAAAGACTGTTGTAACGTGCGTTTGTCTCCTCGAGATTTGCTCTGTCGATATTGTTGTCGTATGTAAGCAATGCGTATTCCATACTTTGGCGATTGCTCATATACTCGGGTACTCCTTTCCACATCCAATATGTATTATCACATATCAATTCAAGGTCGAATACTTGTTGATTTGTCAAGAGTGGTATCTGGTTTAGAAGAGTCTCAAGATCATCCACATTATCAAGGGTGCTCTTTCCAAGTGGCTTTATGTCAAGTTGGCTGTCGCAGGAGCTTAATGAGAGAATCAATATTGTCGCTGCTATTGTTAATATATGTTTCATAAGAGAATTTTGCTTAGATGTTGATGAAAAGGCTCATTGTATAGCTGCGGGGAGTCTTATCAAGATGATAGCCGCCTATTAGATTGTATGCCTCCGGGTCGATCCCTTGCTTATTGCGTGCCCATGTGCACACATTGTTGATCTGAAAACGTAGTCTTAGTTCGTTTATCCCTATCTTTTTTGTTAGTTTACGGTCAAAATTATACGAAAGTACTACGTTGCGTAGTTTCATATAGTCAGCCTTTTCGATATTGGTATGGCGGTAGGTGCCTGCCGATATATTAGAACCATTATGGATCTGCATATACCCGTTAGCCGGTACGCTTTCAGAGTTGCCTTCCCAGTATTCAAGAAGATCTTTGCTGACAGCTCCCATCCCAAATGAGGGGCAATAACCTCCGGCATCTCCCATGGAGTTATTCCACACTTCATTGCCTGTACGCATGTAATGTCCGGCATAGAAGTTTATCATAGCAGAGATACTGAACCCATTCCAACGCAGTTCCGGATCTATTGCTCCTGTCCAGGTCGGTGTATACGAGCCCATATACTTACAATCTCCAATCGTAAATTCAGCACTTCCGATGCTCTCTGTATGCATATTTCCTTCTTTATCTTTCCATCCAACGAATCTTGTGCCATCAATGTCTACCAATCCGGCATAGTCAATTGCAAATAGTGAATTGATGGGATAGCCTTCATGTAGACTCATGGATAGATATTCACTTCCGGAAGCTGCTTTATGCGATACGGAAGTCACTTTGTTTTTATTATAAGCTACATTGAATCCCAAGGATAGACCAAAGTCTTTCCGACTCTTTTGTTGTAGTATGACTCCATTTAGGGCGAGTTCTACTCCGGTGTTGATCATTTTTCCTGAATTGATGCGAAGTGATGTCCACCCTGTTGTTGGGTCGAGATCAGTATCTGTCAGAATGTCCGAGCCGCTTTTATGATATACATCGAGCGAACCGGCGATACGGTAGCCAAATAGTCCGAAGTCGACACCGGCATTCCATGTTGCGGTCTTTTCCCATCTTAATTGGTCGTTTGGGGGAGTCTGAAGATGTCCGATCTGGTTGCCGTTTAAGTAGTTGTTGCTTAGCGTAGCTGTTAGATAGGAGGATACGGATGAGTCAATATTTCCAGTCAAGCCGTAACTTCCTCGTACCTTCAAAACGTCAAGCCATATTAGCGATCTCATAAATGATTCATTATGAGCATTCCATGAGGCTCCTACAGACCATAGTGGTCGCCCTCTGAATTTTGGGTCAGTTCCAAAGAGATCGGTTTTATCTACTCGGAATGAACCTGAGACAGAATAGCGTGTGTCATAAACATAGTTGGCGGTAAAGTAATAGGAGTAGAATCTGTGCAGTACGTCGCTTGTATTGAAAGATTTGGGTGCATCTCCCAAAGCGTAGTTCGATCCCATGACTCCTGTCTGTGGATTGTTTATGAAACTCCAGTTAGTGAGCAGATTCAGATTACTTTGAGTGTCATGATTATAGCCATAGAGTAGATTAGAGTCCATTTTGGAGTGGGTCTCCCTAAACTCAAAGCCAGCCAAAAGATCTATGTCATGTTTTTCAGCGAATTGACGTGTATATGCTGTCTGCGCTCTGAATGTATAGTATTGGCTTTCAATTGTCGTAGTAGAAAGTATATCACCATCGGGTATGTTGTGGGCTACCTCAGTGTTAGACACCTGTATCTTTCCGAAATTAGGATCAGTCAGATAACCATCCCAATCGAAATCAGGCTTATTCATTTCTTCAAACAGATTAAAAT
>CAYNPB010000177.1:0-5386 GCA_964399005.1 uncultured Sangeribacter sp. | reverse complement strand
CCCTCCGTCCATGCCAAATGGGACGACAACACAGCCATCCTCTCCGGCGATACGATGCTCACACTCGCCACTCAGAAGATAGCTGAAGTTGACGACTCTATCCTTCGCTTAGTCCTCGACACTTTCAACGACCAGGCGCTCCGCGTCTACGAAGGTCAGCGCCTCGACATGGACTTCGAGAACATGGCTGATGTCAACCTCGACGATTACCTTGAGATGATCAAAGACAAGACCGGTGCTCTGCTCGGCGCTGCCGCAAAGATTGGTGCTCTCATTGGTGGAGCTTCTAAGGAGGACGCTGACAAGATGTACGACTTCGGCATGATGCTGGGCGTCGCTTTCCAGATTGAAGATGACTATCTCGACACATTCGGTAATGCCGAAACCTTTGGCAAACCCATAGGTGGAGACATCAACAATAATAAAAAGACTTTCCTCATGGTGAAGGCTCTCGCGTCAGGTGGCCCTAACGCAGATGCGCTAAAGGCAGCCCTCAACATGCCCGCTTGCCCCACAAAAGTAAAGACCGTCACCCGCATCTACGAGTCCATGGGGATGCCGGCCATTAGCAAAGCTGAAGTTGCTGCCTATAGCAGCAAGGCTCTCGCAGCCATCAAAAAGACCTCCCTCTCCGACGACCGCCGCGAGTCCTTCCGCAAGCTAATCGACAAACTGATAGTCCGCACCAAATAACCCTGACACCTGTCCCTTAACCCTTGACCCTTGGTTCTTGACCCTTGACCCTTGGTTCTTAACCCTTGACCCTTGACTCCAAATGATCGACACCCACACTCATCTATACATGGATTCCTTCTCCAAGGAAGACCCCGAAGGCTGCGTCAATGCCGTCGACCGCGCCGTCGCTTCCGGCGTCGACATGATGGTGCTTCCCGCCGTCGACCGTGAGTCGGCTGCCGAAGTCGCCACCCTTCATGCCGCGCGTCCTGCGTGCACACGCACCGCAATGGGGTTGCATCCTACCGAAGTGGGGGAGGACTGGCAAGAGGAGTTAGACGACATTGTCTCTCTCCTCTCACCGACATCCCCTGTCGCGATTGGGGAGGTGGGCATCGACCTCTATTGGGACGATTCTAATCTTAGCTATCAGAAAGAGGCATTCGTAGCCCAACTTCTGCTCGCTCAGAAACTTTCTCTCCCCGTCATCATTCATTGTCGAGATGGTCTGGATGTCTGTCTCGAGTGCCTGGAGAAAGCAAGGTCTCTCTCCCCCTCAGGTGCTTTGCCTCCCCTCGTCTTCCACAGCTTCACCGGCTCTCCCGATGATGTAAGGCGAATCCGGGCGATCTGTGACCCCTATTTCGGAATCAACGGTGTAGTGACATTCAAAAACTCAGGTTCTCTCCCTGATGCCATCAGAGAAATCGGCATTGATAGCATCCTCCTTGAGACCGATTCCCCATATCTTGCTCCGGTCCCAAAACGCGGACGGCGCAACGAAAGCTCTTATCTGACATTTATCAACGCCAAGATTGCAGATATCCTTGCCCTCTCTCCCTTAGAGACCGACCGTATTACAACCCTCAACGCAAAACAATTTTTTAAGATTTGAACTCCCTATTCAGTCTCCCATTTCATCAGCCTGTAGTGATATTCACTCTGGTGCTGTTGCTGATTCTGGCGGCTCCTGTCGTGTTCAGGCGCCTCAGGATTCCTGACGTGGTGGGATTGATTCTGGCTGGCGTTGCAGTCGGTCCCTATGGTTTCAATCTTCTTGAGCGGGATGCCTCTTTTCAGATCTTCGGACAGGTAGGCATCCTCTATCTCATGTTTTTGGCTGCCGTCGAGATTGACATGTACCATTTCAAGAAGAATCTGCGGCAAGGCCTAATATTTGGTGTGATCACTTTCTTGGTTCCGGCCATTCTGGGTATGGTGGCAGCTCATTTCGCTTTCGGTGCAGGGCTCACTACATGCTTGCTGCTGGCCAGCATGTATTCTTCCCATACGCTGATTTCTTATCCCGTAGTAAGCAGGTTTGGTCTGCAAAACGGCCGTGGTGTGATTCTGGCTGTCAGCGCTACAATCATCGCTGTTCTCCTTGCCCTTATGACGCTCGCTTCCGTCGTAAAACTGCAGACCACAGGCTCCTTCAACGTGGTCGACATCCTCTTGCTGCTTCTCTATACTGCAGTCTACGCTGCCGTAGTCGGATTCTTGTTTCCGCGCATTACCCGTCTGGTGTTTCGCAACATCTCCGATGCCGTGGCGCAATATATCTTCATCCTCGCGATGGTCTTCATCGGGGCTCTCTTGGCCCAGCTGATTGGGTTGGAGGCTATCCTGGGAGCTTTCTACGTCGGTCTCGTACTGAATCGTCTGATCCCCGGTCGATCTTCATTGATGCATCATATTAAGTTTGTCGGCAATGCTATTTTCATCCCATATTTCCTTATCGGGGTGGGAATGCTGATCAATGTTCATGTGATCTTCCGCGGATGGACTGTCGCTTGGGTCACGGTCAATATGATTCTTGTGGCTCTCGTCTCCAAATGGCTCGCAGCATGGATTGCCCAGAAATCCTTTGGGCTTACTGCCACCGACCGTCGCATGATGTTCGGACTCACGAGCGGAAAGGCTGCCGCTACAATTGCTGCCACCATGCTTGGATATCAGTATGGCATCATCAACGAAGACATCATGAATGGTGCTGTCCTGATGATTCTTGTTTGCTGCCTTGTGGCCTCTGTCATGACGGAGCGCACAGCAATCCGTATGAGAATTGATCTTACAGCTGCTGAAATGGAAGCCGCAGGTATCGAGAGCCTTGAGTATGCTCGCCAGATAGTGGCTGTCTCCAATCCTCTCACGGCTGAAGGCCTTATGAAACTCGCTGTCTTCATGCGCTCTCCTAAGAATACCGAACCTATCACGGTCCTCTTTGTCCGAAACTCCGATGACACCAAAAGCGTCAGTGCCGGACGCTATTCCCTTAATGCTGCCGCTCAGGCCGCACAGGAGATGGGTGTGACGGCTATTGAGGAGGAGCGTTTCGATCTCAATGTAGTGTCCGGACTTACCAATATGATTCGTCAGACTCACGCCACGGATATCGTCATAGGTTTCCATCGCAAGGCCAATATAGTGGATACCTTCTTCGGGCAGATGACCGATGCCCTGTTGAAGCAGACTCTTAAGATGGTGGTGATGTCGCGTTGTTTCATTCCCATCTCAACTGTCAGGCGTATTGTGGTAGTGGCAGGGGCTAAGGCTCAGTACGAAACAGGTTTCCATGGATGGGTGGCTCGCGTTGGCAACCTTGCCCAGCAGCTCGCCTGCAAGGTCATTTTTATTGCTACTGCAGAAACATCCCGATATATTGAAGACATCATTTCATCCGACGGCTACGGCATTCGCCGCATCTATCAGGAGATGACGGAATGGGATGATTTCATTCTCCTTTCCGGTGAAGTAGGTCCGGAAGACCTGCTGGTGATTATCGGTGCCCGTAAGGGATCCATATCCTACAGCGCCTCCCAAGAGGAAATTCCCGAGTTCCTCTCCAAAAACTTCGCCGCCCACAACCTGATGGTAATCTACCCCGAACAATTCAACGGCTAAAATTTCTCTCATCTCTTCGATAACTCCGATAATTCCAATAACTCCGATAGCTCTGATAAGAAACCAATAATATAAATGCCAATGCATATCCTCCAATACATATCCACCCAACTCACTTCCATCGACGTCAACCTCGTCAATGCCTGCTTCCGCCTCATCCTCGCCCTGCTCCTCGGCGCCCTCGTCGGAACCGAACGCAAGCACAAAGGACAGGTTGCGGGCATCCGGACTTTCGCCCTCATTTCGATGGGTGCTTGCCTCTCCATGCTCCTTTCCATCTATGTCCCCCAGGAATACATGGGCCTGAAAAATGGCGACCCTGGGCGTATTGCCGCGCAGGTCATCACGGGTATCGGTTTCCTCGGTGGCGGTGCCATGATTCAGCAGAGGGGAGTGGTGCGTGGACTCACTACCGCCGCCGGTATATGGATTACTGCCATTATCGGAATGGCTGTCGGAGTGGGAATGTATATGGCCTCGATAGTTTGCACTCTTTTGATCTTCCTTGTCATTGTAGGCTTCAACCGTTTCGAGCATCTCATCCACATTGGCCAGGAGACTAAGGTAATCTCTATACGCAGCAAAGGAATCCTCCGCAATATCGACTGCTATGAGCGCCTCCTGCATGATGAAGGTGTTCACATCTCAAATTTCTTCATAGAGCAGAACTTTGAGAAAGATATCACGGAGGTGAACCTCGTTGTGCTTGTCCGCACTTCAAAACGACTCATGGACGCTATTAATCGCCTCGGTGAGGCTCACGATACTCTTTCAATCACTCTTTCAAATCAGATCGACCTATGATGCCACAGATGATTCAGGAGACCACTACGGATATCCAACAGACCGTCTTCACTGAACTCAATCCCGATGCAGGGAAAGATTCCGGACATGGTTCGGAAGACAATACCAACGGCCTTATCCTCGACCTCGCTTGGATTCTCGTGCTTGCGGCTATCGCTACTCTCGTCTTCAAGAAATTGAAGCAACCCGTCGTGCTTGGCTATATCCTCGCCGGATTCCTTGCTTCTCCGAATTTCACTTATCTTCCATCTATATCCAATCTCGAGAATATTGAGATTTGGGCCGACCTCGGCATAGTGGTGCTGATGTTCTCTCTCGGTCTGGAGTTCTCTTTCAAAAAACTTATGAATTCCGGGTCTTCGGCTATCATCACTGCCTTGATAATCATTGTGGGAATGACGATGGCCGGCTTCGGGGTGGGGTATATGCTTCATCTGAACACTATCAACTGCCTTTTCCTCGGAGGTATGATTTCGATGTCGTCTACCACGATTATCCTGAAGGCATTCACCGATCTTGGCCTCAAGCAGCAGAAGTTTGCATCAATGGTGCTCGCGGTGCTCATAATTGAAGACCTCTTCGCGGTCCTCATGCTTGTGCTCCTTTCTTCTATCGCTATGGGTGATGTGCAAGGCTCGGAATTGGTGTTCAGCATCGCAAAGCTTTGTTTCTTCCTTATCATATGGTTTGTAGTTGGAGTCTATGTGCTTCCATCTTTACTCGAGAGATTCAGCTCATTCCTCAATTCTGAGACTCTGCTCGTGGTGGCGATGGGGCTTTGCTTCTCGATGGCTGCTTTCTCCGTGATGTGCGGATTCTCTCTCGAACTTGGTGCCTTCGTCATGGGATCTATACTTGCCGGCACCGTCTTTGCTGAGCGCATGGAGCATGTCATTGCTCCCGTAAAGGACCTTTTCGGAGCTGTCTTCTTCATCTCTGTGGGCATGATGGTGCAGCCATCTGTCATTGCCACTTACTATCCGCAGGTGCTTCTCCTTGCTGC
>CAYNPB010000176.1:0-5419 GCA_964399005.1 uncultured Sangeribacter sp. | reverse complement strand
CGAAGATTGCGTGCGGGATTTCCGGATCATCGTCAGGCACCTTGCCTATGTCGTGCAAAAGACCTGCACGGCGTGCTTTCTTCGGGTTAAGGCCGAGTTCGGCTGCCATGATCGCACAGAGATTGGCTGTCTCTCTTGCGTGCTGCAAGAGGTTCTGGCCATAGGAGGAACGATATTTCATCTTTCCTACCATCCTTATGAGTTCAGGATGCAGGCCATGGATACCGAGGTCAATGCAAGTGCGCTTACCGGTCTCGTTGATTTCCTCCTCTATCTGTTTCTTCACTTTTGCCACCACTTCCTCAATACGTGCCGGGTGAATGCGTCCGTCGAGCACAAGCTGATGAAGAGCCAGACGTGCTATCTCGCGACGAACCGGATCGAATCCGGAAAGGACAATTGCCTCCGGAGTGTCATCCACAATGATTTCAATACCGGTAGCGGCTTCCAAAGCACGGATGTTGCGTCCTTCACGGCCGATGATGCGGCCCTTAATCTCGTCGTTTTCAATATGGAAAACGGTCACTGAATTCTCAACGGCAGCCTCGGTTGCTACACGCTGTATGGATTGAATCACAATCTTCTTTGCCTCCTTGTTGGCAGTAAGTTTGGCTTCATCCATAATATCGTTGATATAACCCTGGGCTGCAGTGCGAGCCTCATCCTTAAGGCTTTCGATCAGGCGCTCGCGGGCCTCATCGGCTGAAAGACCGGAAATGTGCTCAAGCTGTTCCTGAGCCTGACGATAGAGATGTTCCACTTCATTTTTGCGAGCCTCAAGGGTGCGTTCAAGATTATCGGCATTGTTCAGGCGGGTATCTAAGCTCTGCTTCTGCGAGTCAAGCTCCTTTTTCCTGCGGTTGAGATCGTTTTGCTGCTGGTTGAGCTGCATCTCGCGTTGCTTTGCCCTTGCTTCCGAAGCCTGGGCTTTCTGAAGCTTGGCATTGGCGTTTCTCTCGGCTTCTGAAAGAATCTTCACCTCCTGCTCCTTAGCTTCAATAATTTTCTTTTCCTTGATCACCTCTGCATCCTTTTTGGCATCTTCCAATATCATATTTGCCCGGCTGCTGGCGTTCTTGCGGCTCATAGCGGCAGCCACTACATATCCTGCAATGGCAGCTACCACGGCTATGATGATCCATGTTGCTGTAGTCATATCTTTAATTAAAATGTTGTTTTTTTATAATTATATTTATTTTTAATCACTTATTGTCAAATACTTACAAAACAGCATTGCCTTCCTGCATCATATGCGGGAAGGAAAACGAAAGATGTCAGCTGTGAATGATTCCGACTGTGGAGGATCAGTCAGTCGTGTCAATAGATGTCAAATGTTTCCGAAGGATTGTCTTCTTCTTTTTCCTCCTCATCTCCGCAGAGCTTTGACAATTCCCTATATAGATCTTCGGCCTCATCCGATTCTCTCTCATACTGATCTTTGAGAAAGAAATAGTAGGAGGCAAAATGATATGCCGCCATAGCGAGATAGGTTTTCTGTCCCTTGTTGTGAACATTTGCCTTAAGTTCCTTCAGGTAGAGATTAAGTTCGGTCTCGATACGCCTCACTTCATCCTGCTTGGAGAAAGGTATTGTCAGCGTGATCCATTCCTCGCCTATTTTAACGTCTATCTTTATGTTGGTCTCTTTTGATTTCATCAGCTGATATCAGCGTCTTCCTTGAGGAGAGCGACGCATCTGTCTATCTTTGCGATCAACCGTTGAAGCCTTCTACGCGCCGAGATAATATTGTCAGGCGAGTCTGCAAGACGATGGGAAATCGTAAGGAAATCCACTTCCATTCTTGCCGTCTCCAACTCCCGGCGAGACTCTGCAAGCTGCTCTTTCAATGCTTCATTTTCTTGCGTGAGCCTCTCAAGGTCAGCCATTGCCTTATCACGCTCTGAAGCGAGTGCAATAGCTTTCCGGCTGATGTCCTTGATTATCCCATGTAGCGGTCGGGCCATGATTCGGTAAAATCTTTACAAAATTAATAAACTTTTCGCAAATATCCAAATAAAATTGTCAGATTGCATGAATTGTCGCCCATGCTCCTACCAGTTGATGCCATTAAGTCGAGACGACTGCTTGTCATACTTGATGTCTTTGAGAAGCGACGATTTGACAGCGACATTGAAATTGAAGCTTTTATAGTAGCCCACCGGTATGATGCTGCACGACATGGTGAAGCAGTGCATGTCTCGGGATATGTTGCAGTTCATGTAGGCTATCTTCTTGGCCTGGAAGTCATAGCTGCACGACATCGATATATTCCAGTTTTTCGTGGGGCGTATATTTCCGGATATGGAGAGGTTTTGTGTAAACCTTCCGTTATAATCCATCTTCTTGTAGTTGAAGTCGCCAAGTCCGTAGTTGATGGAGTAATTGAGCGATAAGCTCCAGGGGCATTCCCAGGGAGTGTAGCCATCCGCATCATTCTGCTTCTCTTCCTGCTGCCCATTCTTATTGTCTCTTGCCTGCTGGCGGCTGGCTATGAATGAGTCGTCATCCTCGTCATCATATTCGTAGTCGTCTTCAGGATTTGAGGTAGTATCTTTCTTGCTGCCATTGTCTTTCTTTTTCTTGAAAGTGCTGTTGTTGATGGTATAGCTGAAAGATGTGCCTGTTGATGTCAGTTTCACCCACCCTTTATGAGCCTGCCAGCGTGTCTTGTTCACTCTGACCGGTTTGCCGCTTGAGTTAAGGGCATAGGTGTAGGGATCCCAGGTCGCGCTCAGATTGAGGTTGAAGCTCTTGGTCAGACGCAGAAGGATCGAAGTGTTGAGGTTGCTCCAATTCATAGAGTCGGCAGCAAAATTATAGCTCTGGCTGAGAGATAGGTTTTCTATAAGCGATATCTTCTTGACTCCGGTGGAATCCTGATCGCTCTTCACTTTCATCTCAAGGTTGTTGGAGAGCGTTAGCGATACGGCACTCGACATTCCCTGACCAGGGCTTCCGAATACACCATGCTGAAAGTAATTATATCTGCGTGTGATATTCTGCCCTGCATTATCCATATATGAGTACTGTCCGTAGACACCCCACATCGGATCGCTGAAGTCAGGAGTATAGCTATATGATATGCTCGGTGTGAGGACATGGCGTATCATCTGGACTTTGTCGCCAAGAAATTTCATGGGCTTATAAAATCCATATAGCTTCGTGTCGGCCGAAAGAGAGGCGCTGAAGTCAAAAAGGTTGTAGAAGCCGTAGCATGTATCGAGCACTTCAGCTGATGCATTCGGGTCCCATTCCCTCTTGATCTTTGATGTATACATCCTGTCGGTCATCGAAATGGAGGGAGAAACATTCACATATTTCAAGACTGAGAAAGTAGCCGACACCGGCACAGAATGCCTCAAGCCATTACGCCAGTCTTTAATCAGGCTTTTCTTGAAGAAAACGTCTTGCTGAGCGGTCAGTGAGTTCTGGAACTGTCCGCTATAGCTTAGCTTGATTTTCTCATACCATCTTTCCGCTCCCGCTGCTTTTTTTCTTTTGAAAGGAGCTACCTGGCTCAAAGTTACGTTAAGGTTCGGAAACGATACGGCAAGCGTTGAGTCTTGAGTTCGCTGGCTGATGTTCATACTCGCACTCGCAGTCCACTTGGTGCCCGGGAATCGATAGGTCATGTTGACTGTACTCGATTTCGTATTCTCGGTAAATGAATTGGCATTGTAGTAGGAATTCAGGTCGTTGCGCGTATAGCCGGATGTCGTGAAGTTGACTGAGGCCGAGAACGACATGTTGGGATTAGACTTCGTGTCCATCGAATGGCTCCAGACCACTTGGAAGTTGTTCTGCTTCGAATAGTCAGGGAGTCCTTTGTCGCCCATTATAGTAGTCAGGTATGAGATATTGAAGGAACCGTTGTATTTATAACGCTTCTTGTAGGAGGAACGCCCCGTCAATCCCCATGAGCCTTTAGTGTAGATCTCTCCTGTCAATGCCAGATCCACATAATCGCTGAATGCAAAGTAATAACCGCCGTTGCGCGCATAAAATCCCCTGTTATAGTCGTCGCCAAATGTGGGGAAGATAATGCCTGATGAGTAGTCTTTGCTGAAAGGGAAATATCCGAAGGGAAGTGCAAGCGGCAACGGCACGTCGGCCACTACCATGTAGACCGCACCCGACACCACATCCTTGCCCGGACGCATCTTTCCTCTTGTGAGTTTGAAATAGAAGTGTGGGTGATCGTGCTCGTCGCAAGTGGTATACATGGCATCTTCCGCAAAGAAACTGCCGTCTTCCATCTTCTTGGAGCGCCCACCGGTCAGATAACCCTCTCCTTGCTCCGTAATGATGTCGGTGATGAATCCGCGTTGGTTTTTAAAGTTATACGACATTGTCTTTGACTCATAGGTGTCTCCTCCATCCTGGAAAACGGGTTTGCCTACAAGTTCACCTACACTGTCAAGGCGACCATTGGCATAGACAGTGGTGGAATCCATTACCATCTTGATTTCTTCTGCATTGAGCTTGAAGCTGCCATATTCAACTTCGCTGTCGCCATAGAAGAAAGCTAATTTATTGCCAATGAGTATTACAGAGTCTTTGGCTGAAAATACAACTCCATTGTCGATGTCTACCTTCTCACGATTGATTCGGGTCATGCTCGTGCGATCGTCGTCGATACTGTCGTTGACTTCGAATTCTTCAGTCGTAATGGTATCATTCAATATGGAATCCCCGCTTATGGAAAACCTATCGTCAATGTCAACCCATACGCTGTCTATGGCAGCGCTATCCGTGGGAATGGCTCTGCGAATATTTCGCAATTCTCTTGCATCCAACGGTTTCAGCACTACCAATGTATCCTCATCGGAGAGGTTTGTCGCTAAGATTTCCGGCAATTGCGGCTTTTCCCCACCTGTTGAATCGGGCAGGGAAACGAGATCGTTACTTACAGCTGTGCGCACGGCAGGCTGCGCCAATAAAAGCGCCAGAAACGATAATGCAAGCAATATTAAGAAAAATCGTCGCATAATAGGCGACAAAATTACAAAAAAAACTTGACATTACTCTCATTTTAACATAAAATAAGCTTTTGAGGTCAGGTATCAGGTGTCAGGTGTCGGGTATCAGGTGTCAGAGGCTTCGACATAAAAAAATACCCTCGGGGAGTGCCCGAGGGTAAATACTGTGATTTTTTTATTCTCAGAATGCTGCGATAGCCAAGTTGGTAAGCCATATCCAAAGCGGACAGAATCCGATGAAGAGGATCACTGACAAAGTCAATGATGACGTACCGGTCGCTACATAAGTATCATATTCATCAGCAATGATGATACCTGAGAAGGCTGGCGGGAGAGCTGCTGCTACTACAAGCATCTTCAGGTTTAGAGGATCCATCTTGAAGAGAAGACCAAGGATCAATACCACTGCCGGCATCATGATCATCTTCATGATTGAACCA
>CAYNPB010000175.1:0-5437 GCA_964399005.1 uncultured Sangeribacter sp. | reverse complement strand
CTTACCGTGGTCGACGTGAGCGATAATAGCTATATTGCGGATGTCTTGCATAGTGTATACTAATTCCCTGGCTATAGCCGGGCTGTTTCAAACTGCAAAGTTAACATATTTTGAGGAGAATATCAAGAAAAATGGAGGAAAAATTATGCTTTAAAACATATTGAGATAGATGCAGAAAATCATAAAAATTTAGTAATTTTGCAGTCTAAAACCTACAGCTAACCTGAAATAATATATAACACTAACCTATATTAATTTACAATGTACAACAATCGAATCATTCCGAAGGCGATTATTGCATTGATTGCAATTGTCGCTCTGGTTTGCGGCCTGACAGCAAAGGCACAGACCTACACAAATGAGCCGACAAAGGCTTTTTGGCCGATGGATGTGGCCAGCGATTTTGAAACTCCCACCATCCTCAGTCCTGAGGGCGCATTCTCAATCGCATCGTGCGACTTAAATGGCGTCAAAGCTGTAGGGGCAGAATCACCACAATGGTCTGACTACACATTTATCAAGCTTCAACCGGCAAACGGCGAAAGCGATGCGGTGAAGTGGACACTCAAACCTACAAAAGGACTGACTTACACGCCGACTAAAATATCAGCTTATATCGTTAAATTTGGAACCGATGCTGCTCCCCACAATGTAGTAGTAACGGGAAAGACTGCAGAAGGAAAGGCTATAGTACTTGGCACTTATACTTCAGCACGTAATAATAAGAACAAGGCTGATGACAAATACGGAAAGGAATCTGACTACGCACAGAACTTCACCATCACACTCACCGCTGATCAACAGAAGGAGCTCACTTCCGCTGATGGATTTACTCTTGAGATTACAGTTGGTACTAATTCTTCAAAGCAAGGTGGTTTCAGCCAGGTTAACATCGAGGGTGTCGTAAATGGTACAGCTGAGAAAGTAGAAAAATACCCTGTTACTATCGCAGCCACTCCGGAAGAAGCCGGCGAGGTAGCTATCCGTCCTCTCGCTGATGAATATGATGAAGGTACAGAGGTGACACTCGTAGCAACAGAGAAGTTTGGTTACGACTTCGTGAATTGGACTGACGCTGACGGTAAGGTTGTATCAGAAACTCCTGAATTCAAATATGAAATCAAGCGCGCAGAACAACTTACAGCAAACTTCAAAGCAGTGGAGACATATTCTTTGACTACAAGCGTAACTTCCGGAGCTAACGACTACATGGTAAGCTATAGTCCGGCTCCCACTGTAGTAGACGGAAAGAATATGTATGAGGCTGGAACTGTAGTGAAACTGAACGCAGCTTCCAATCCTGTGCTTACCTTCACAAACTGGAGCGACGGACAGACATCTTCAGAGATCACAGTTACTATGGACAAAGATATCGAGTTGACAGCTGAATATTCAGCACTCGACTATATCGTAGGCTGGGACTTCTATCGCCAGGGAGCAAGCGGTCGCCCCGCAGACTTTGCTTTTGAGGAGAACGATGCCGCTACCCTCAACCTTATCAACGAATATGACGAGACTCAGGGATGGCTTGACAAGAGCCAGCTTGCAGCCGGAGGATATGAAGGTCGTCCGGGTGCAGTAAACTGGCGCACAACAGGTATTGGTGACTTCTATTGGCAGACTAAGTTCAATGCGGCAGCTTTCAAGAACATCAAGCTTGTGACTGCAATGCTCTACAATTACAATGCTTACACCAAGCAGAATGTACAATACTCGCTCGACGGCGACAATTGGACTACAATCGGCACCATCACAATCGATGGACAGAAGAAATGGACCGATGCTGAGTTTGATCTTCCTGCAGAAGCAAACAATCAGGCTGAAGTCTACCTGCGCTGGATTTCTGACAAGACATCAAAAATTGATGGAACTACTTCAAACAATGATGGTATCGCTCTTGGCGCTTCATTCGTCTATGGCGAGAAAGAGCTTATCAATGATGGTAAAGCTCCGGTGCTTTTATCTACAGTTCCGGCAGAAGGAGCTACATCCGCATCTATCAATGGCAAGATCGTGCTCAACTTTGATGAGAAAGTGCAACTGAAAGAAGAGGCAACCGCTACCCTCGGCGACAAGACACTTAAGGGAGAAGCAAGCGGCAAGGCAGTGATCTTCACATATAAGAATCTTGCCTTCAACACTCCTTATGAGTTCACACTTCCTGCCGGCAGCATCGCTGACTTGACAGATAATTATCTTGACACACCGATTAAGATTGCATTCACCACTCGCAATCGTCCGGAAGTAGCAAAGGCAACTCCAGACTTCGTAGTGCCTGACGACGGCGATTTCCGTGCAGCGATCCTTGCCGCTAACAATCGTGAAGACAAGACCAAGCGATTCCGTATCTTCGTACGCGATGGTGAGTATATGATTCCGATGGACAAGAGCACAACAGTCTCAGTCAACGGTGGAACTTTCCCCGATGTGACACTGCGCCTCAAAGCTTCCAACACATCAATAATCGGAGAAAGCATGGAAGGAACCGTCATTATCAATGAAGTTCCTGATATGGATGGAATTGGAGCTCACCCGATGGAAGGTATCGGAAACGCTGACCTACTTCAGATCCTTTCCGGCACAAGCGGCACATACTTCCAGAACCTCACTCTCAAGCATGGTATTTCAGACAATCGTGGTCGCAACATCGTGCTTCAGGACTTGGGAGACAAGACTATCATGAAGGATGCTTGCCTTTGGGGATATCAAGACACTTACACCAGCAACAACCAGAATGCCCGCTACTATTTCGAGGGTGGCGTGCTCCGTGGCCGTACCGACTTCCTTTGCGGAAAGGGTGACGCTTACTATAATGGAGTTAAGCTTCAGATGTGTGAAAGCGGTGGCTATCTTGCAGTTCCTTCAGTGCCTAAGAAATATGGTTATATCTTCAAGGATTGTGAGATCGTAGGAGAAAAGAGCACTATCGACGGCAACTATACATTGGGTCGTCCTTGGGGCAGCGGCACTCCAATCGCCCTTTTCATCGACACCAAGATGACAGCCAAACCTTCTGCAATCGGATGGAACGATATGGGCTCAGATGGCTATCCTGCACGCTTTGCCGAGTACAATTCGACTACAGCATCCGGCACAGTCATCGACCTTTCACAGCGTAAGAAGAGCTTTGGAACCGGCAACCATCCTAACAATCCGGTATTGACAAAGGCTGAGGCTGAAGCCAATGACTACGCAACTGTAATGGGTGGTGACGACGATTGGGATCCGGCAGCAGATTGTGAACAAGCACCGGTAGTGACTTCACTCAATGTCAGCACGGGCCGCGTTCTCTCTTGGGACGATAGCAAGTATGCACTCTGCTGGGCAGTTTACGCCGACGGCAAACTTCTTGGCTTCACTAAAGAATGTACATATGCTCCTTCTGTAGAAGCTAAGGAATATGGAGTGCGCGCTGCAAATGAGATGGGTGGCCTTGGTGAAATGGTTACTATCTCAACTGCTGCAGTTGATTCTATCTCGGCAGATGGCGAGATTGTCAGCGTAAAATACTACAACATGCAGGGCATTGAAACCCTTCCGGGCAACGAACCAACTTCACTTGTAAAAGTAATCACCTACTCCAATGGCCAGACTAAAGCTATCAAGGTGATGGAATAATAACCTGATTCAATATAAATCAAAGCGGCTCTCGATTTCGTGAGCCGCTTATTTTATGTCAATGGTATTTGGAATGTTTCTCCTCAGAAAAAAGAAATATATCTTAAAATAGCATATTGTGTATGAGGATTATGCCTGAGGATTAAACTTAAGGATATATCTCAGGATTATAGAAGGATTATAGAAGGATTATGCCTGAGGATTATGCCTGAGGATTAAACTTAAGGATATATCTCAGGATTATAGAAGGATTATAGAAGGATTCTGCCTGAGGATTATTTATTGGATTCTGTTTGTGGATTTATTAGAGGATTGGGGCAAAGAGGCGTACAAGAGGTTCGATAATGCGTTCCCAGCGCGAACGCTCCCTCCATCTTGTGAGAGTGAGCTTACGAGAAGCTTTAAGATCTTCGAAGAAAATGTCTCTCATCTGCCGATTGATAGACTCGGAATAAATAAGGAGGTTAGACTCAAAGTTATTTTCAAAACTTCTGAAATCAAAATTTACGGAGCCTGTTGTGACAAAATCATCATCGATTATCATAGTCTTTGCGTGGAGCATTCCGGGCATGAACTGATATACCTTAACTCCTGCTTTCAGACAGTCGTCGACAAAAGAGCGACTACCATACCCAAGAAGAATAGAATCAGTCTTTTCAGGAATCATAATTCTTACATCAACCCCTGACAGAGCAGCTCCCTGCAGCGCCTTAAGTAGCGCATCTGTAGGCAGAAAATAGGGAGTCTGAATATAGATGCGTTTGTTAGCTGAGGCTATGGCTTGCTGGAAACAAAGAACAAGGTTGTTCCAACGGTCGATCGGACCCGACGTGACAAGCTGCATATCTACATTCCCACTTGGTTCACATTTAATAAACGCCAGGGGCTGAACTTCTTCATCCGGACGAAGGAAATTCCAATCTACTGCAAAACTATACATCATAGACTCTATAACAGGACCTTCCACCCTCAAATGAGTGTCGCGCCAAATCCTCCCATCGGGAGCATCCTCGACATATCTGTCGGCGATATTCATGCCTCCGATATATCCTATTTTGCCATCGATTATGGCAATCTTTCGGTGATTACGCCAATTGATTCTGTTAGCCAACTTTCGGAACGTCACCCTAAAAAATGGGTGTGAATCAATCCCGAGAGCACGCATCTTCTTGAAAAACTTATTGGGTGTGGAGAAAGAACCCACATGATCATAAAGCACTTTCACACGCACTCCCTCCCTAACTTTCTTAGCAAGAAGATCTACGATTTCATTTCCGAGACGATCGTCGTTGAATATATAATATTGAATATATATGAATACTTTGGCATCACGGATATCATTTTTCAGACTATCAAATTTACTTTTGCCATCCGTAAAAATCTTTACACTGTTGTTGCGGTCGAGATGTGCATGGCAAAGATTGTGAGCCAATTTGACTTTCTTAATTTGGTCAGGATTCAAACCTGAATTGTCGAAGGAATGCTGTTTGGGACGAGACTTTTCAAGAAGCCTACGTCTTACTTTTCTACTGACCATAGCTTTTCCTTTAAGACTTCGGCCAAAGAATAGATAAAATATGACTCCAATGACAGGAAGGAACAACAAAGCGAGAGTCCATGAAAGAGCGCGTATCGGGTTTTTATTTTCCGACACGACTACCACCACACATGAGAATACAATCACAAAGTAGATGATAAGCAGAGCAATGTTGATCCAGAAATACACTATAATTGAGAATTGAGAATTGAGAATTGAGAATTGAGAATTGAGAATCTTCTTTAATTGAGAATCTTCTTTAATTGAGAATCTTCTTTAATT
>CAYNPB010000174.1:0-5525 GCA_964399005.1 uncultured Sangeribacter sp. | reverse complement strand
GCAAACGTATAAACTATTGACGCGGTTATAAGGCAAATATAATCAAATGCCTTATCACCGCGTCAACTGTCTTATGACCCCTTCTATCCATAAAAACTCTCCCCTTACTTGCCAGTCGTAAAGAAGCACATCTCCCATTAGAGTATAAAAGCTGCAACATTGCAGGAAAAATTCCTAAAAAACAGTACAGAAATTCGGTAACATTACAGAATGTCCTTAAATGGCACTATTTGGAGTTAACTTTGCAGTAACAAAAAATATTTGTTTACCAGACATTCTGTTTCGGTATATAAATAATGTTTAACCTTCAAATCCCCTTCATTATGTGCCACACAGCAATCCTCCCAACCACCCTCTCATCACGCAAATCTGACAATCAGCTTATCTGCCTTACCTACGTCTTCAACCGCTGGCTCAAGATGCTCAAATCATATGGTAGACTTGACGAGACATCTTTTAACAAGGACTTCTCAATCATTGCCAAGGTTATCAGATCTTCCGATATAAGCAATCAGATAAAGACTGCCATTAAAAAATGCCGTGATCTTGCACTGATGAGAAGCAACGACATCTCAATTCTCATGAAGGCCCTCCGTCATGCATTGACTCTAATGTGTGATGAACAAGAAGATAAATGCATCCGCAGTATCAAGCAGACCTACGCTGATCAAGGTATGACTGAACGGTACCGTCCCCTTTCCAAACGGCTTAAGAAAGAAACAATCCATAAAATCGGACGATCATTAAGCTATACAAACGTCCATACTGATTCACCGGAAACAACTAAGCTCGTTAGACGCTTCGTAGAAAAAAGAGCAGCGCAAACGGTGTTCAAGCAATCGGGTAAATCCCATAGCGAAAGCAACCGATTCCGTCAGAATGTTCGCCGTGCCGTCTCGTTCAGTCTCTACAATGCCACCTTTACTGAATATGAAGCTCAGAAACGAGCTCCGGGTACCCATTGGAAAATCACAATAAAGGCCTCAACCGGTGAAAAAGTGCTGAAAAGTAAACGCTGTTATCTTACCTTTGAAGATGCACTGGCAGTGTGCAACCGTTATGCACAGCAACATCCGGAAGATCCCTATCCTATGGTACCCTATCTCTGCGACCACTGTTGCAAATGGCATATCGGTCACGACCGTACCGCTCCCCTCACCCCGCCTCAACAAAATACAAACATTCAACATGCCGGCTAATTTTGAACAATAAATAAAATCACACATTGCATTAGTTTTTTTCGCTTATTTTGCTTAAATTTGCAAAATGTAACTTCAAAAAGAGATTACACTACACATTTAGTTGAGCGTCAAAAACTCGGTTATCCTCCACTGAAAATCTGGACAATTTTCATTACATAAGGATAATAAGCAATGACGCTCACGCCTTGGATATACATATCATACTACATTTTGAGTATATATATCAATGGCGTGAGCTTTTACTTGTTACCTATGGAAAGGTAGTCCAGAGCCTCAGTGGGGTAACAGTCAAAGTGCACGCCTTTTTTGTGTTCATATTATTCCTTACAAGAGATGTAAATAATATAAAATTAATCATTAACACTTTACCTATCCATACGATATGAGAAAACAAGCATCCTATAAAAAATCTACAAGTAAATCTATTACTATTTCACGAGCAACATTTGATCAAATCAAAGATTTTCCTTTATTTTTCTTTAATTGTGAAGAAAAAAAAGAGTGGAATAGTGAATTCGGGGTAAATGAAACAATTAATTATTGGATTCCGGAGGCAGTCTATTTATCACATTATAATCATCCCTTCCGCTGCACAGACTTTAAATCTTCTACGGGTAAAATCCTATTTACTTATGGAAGGTTAGATCCACAAACTCTTTCCAAAACAGAAGAGGAAATAACGTTATTCCTCGAAGAATTTAATCCTCTTAATTATGACCACATTAAAGCTGTACTGATGCTGTACGCAACAAAAGCCCTCAATCAATCAGATCGGTTTGCATTCCGAGAATTACTTTGGATTCTCAATAAATACAATCTCAATTTAGAAGCAATCGATACTTTTTTGGATTCTTTCACTGACAAATCATTCAAATCGTTCTTTTTAACTCAACTTACGGTTATATCAAAGTGCCTTAGTTCCCAAAAACAAAGTAAAATAAATGAGTATTTAAAATCCAAGGATGTATCAAGTGAATTATACTTCCCGGAAGAACTTAAAGCTGCTCTATCTAAATGTTATCCAAACATAAACTTTAACAAAGAAGATGTAAATATCTTCAATCTAATTTACTATGCGGTTATAAGTGAAAAATATAGGACCACACCTAACGACTATAACTACGCAACAGAGGATATCCCAGACAATTTCTTTTTACAATTGAGGAAATGGATAAAAGATGAAAACTATACTTTCCTACAATTGGATCGTCTTTCAGATTTCTTCCCACTGTTTTATCCAAGCATCCAGTTACGCCTATTGAAAAGATACTTTCATGCAGTTAGAAATAATCAAATATCATTTGATCAAGCATTCATAAGGAATATCCTAAATAATAAATTTGAATTGTGGGGACGATATTTTCACTGTGCTATTGAACCTTGCAAACCTATACGGCTGACTGTTCCACTTCTATGTGACAATATTCTGACCTTCTTAAATAGTGGACAAAAAGCTTTACAAACTCTCAATGGGGTTTTGGATATGGCATATGCCCTCTGTGACACCAACTCTCCTAAGATAGACTTCGGACTTAAAGACATCATACCTGTTTGCAAAGGTGGAGCAACCCCGGATCTTGCACATTTCCCGGGTTTTATAAGTTATAAAATAGTATATCATATCGATGAGGCCAACCTTACATACGATTATATTTTCAATACCTTCCGTCGTTACCTTTCGACATGGGGTAATCAAAAAATGGAATTTATATGTGGCAGTAAAAAAACAGATAGTAATAATTGTCAGATGCGACAATCTAATTTCAATATATGCGAAACCTGCAAAGAGCACATAGTTAAAAGATTTGATATATGGGATGTAAAGATAAAAGACAACGAGGCCGACAAGCTATCAATTCTTTCCCTTTTTACCAAGATCAAGTGTGATCTTTTGTCCGAGTCTCAAATAACAATTGACGCCGGTAATGAATTTATAGGAGAAAGCGAATTTAAGGAAGAATTAAGAAAATGGTTGGATCATAATTTTCTTAAAATCAACGATCATAAAACTTTATTAAAAAAAGATGTCTCGAAGTCATGTAATACTTTATCTAATGAAAAGACAATATTGAAAGCCGGATGGTCGGTAGATCCATTACGTTCCAATTCAGATGCTTACATTTCTTTTATAATAAAAGATTTCCTTATTCCGGCATGGTGTATTATCACACCTCGTAAGGATTTTTATATAGGTCGAGGAGTGTTAGATGAGCAAACTCATCTTAATACCAGCGACATTCGAAAAAGAAACAATTTGGAAGAAATTCAACAACTAATTGGTAAGGAACATGGAATAATATTACCTCATATTGAATCTATCTTAAATGATTATATTCCTGCTCATCCAAATCAAGATGGGGAGTATGTTATACCCTACGACGAAGAGCTTATCAGACAACTGAAAAGTGAATTTTATACTTTTAAAGAACATCCTAACTCTGACAAAATAGATAAGAACACTCCAGGCTTTATGACGATAATTCGTTCAAAGTATGATCGCTATTGTGCCCCTAAGTATGAAAACGGTATTAACAGTGTGACAAATTTACCTTTCTTTTCATGTAGAGGTAAGGAATGTTTTAGGAATTCACTCAGTGAACAAACCTTAGATGAGTGTAAAACATGGGAGCAGTTTTCCATTCTTCATATATTTGAAGCGTTAGGTTATCCTCAAATTACGAAGACCAAAGGAGGCAACGAACCTACAGAGTTGATAAGAGACTTTATTGGTATGGTAAATAAAGCAGATGCTTTATTCAGACGAGTACGATGTAGGGAATGTAACCATATACTCTTTCCTATTAGTAATTCACAGTTTAACCGGTATAATAACTTTGAATGTCGAATGCCAAACTGTGGAGAGAAGTGGAAACGAGTGTATTTAAGCCAATGCCATTCTTGTAAATCCGGATTAATTGATTCTCGTGACTCGGCAAGATGTCCGAACGGATGGACGATATGCCCACAATGTCTTAGCTGCTGCGATGATCAACTCTATGAGAAAATGGCTTCTAAATATCTTATTAGACATTTAATAATACCTCAAGGACTTAAAAATAAACTTGGGAAAGGTCATAATAACAAAGAGGAATTCTTTTGTCCGAAATGCGGTGAAAAGTTAGAATTCAGAAGAGATGAACATTCAGATAAGAGCGGAAAATTATGTCCCTCGTGTCATGAATGGTACAACTCATTCTATTAAGTCTCGTGATATCTATGTCATTTCTCCCTATTTGTGTTGGTTAAAAGATTTATAAATTTTTCTCAAAGTTAATTAAAACATCCTTTATCCCAGCTGCAATGTTGCAGAGAAATTGGCAGTAAAAGGGGAGTAAAAAATGATAATATTACAGAATTGCTGCAAGTGACAATATTTGAAGTTAAATTTGCAATGTAAAAATTAAATACAAAATAAATTAAGTCGCTTAACAATTCAATCCGTTGAATAGATTCATACTTCTGAATAATTCAAGCTGTTTAATTTATTTAAACAAGTAAATAATTCAAATAAGTAATCAATGATATTATGAAAATACCCGGATTATCTTTCTCTTGGAAACGTGCCTTGGGCGTGACTCAGGCAAAACAACAGTTTGCCCGTAAAACCGGTATACCAACCACTAAAGCCGGTCTTGAACGAAAAATTGGCAAAGCCGTTATCAAATCAATCTTCGGCAAAAAGTAATGTCCGGACTTTGGTAATAAGTGCCTTCCAATACTTGGCAAAAATTTAATCTTCTATAGCAAATAAAAAATTAGGGAATAAGTAAATTATTTTGAAATGAACATATCTTACAACCACTGACTTATGTACCGGCCGAAAAAGAACTAAACGGCCACGTGACCGACACACGGAAAACTTGCCTTCGTGTGCCGGTCAACCCGTCAAATCACAATCGACAGGTATTCATGCACCTTCCAACGCTATATTCAAGCACCTTCCAAACCGATAATAATATGAACCCTCTCAATATCTGTACAAAACTGAATATACCCTTGGCTTCAAAAGTGAAGATGCCGTTATCATCGAGGATAAGAATAGTAATGACATCAAAATCGTGGATTAGTTTAATATCAAAAATAAAGAGCATATTGACATCAAAAATAAAGATGTCATTTTCTTCAAAAGTGATAATACCAATGAATTTAATGGTGAGGACTCTATTAGTATTAATATGTGTCATGGGCATTTGCTTGTCTTCGTGCCATGGAGAATACAATGATACCACAAGCAATGAGAATTATGCCACCGGCAAAAAGGATAAGACTTCACAATTCAAAAACAGGGCAAAATACGGCGAAGATATATCAATCTTTGTTGAC
>CAYNPB010000173.1:0-5540 GCA_964399005.1 uncultured Sangeribacter sp. | reverse complement strand
TTTCGTCGAAGCTCTTGATGACGCCATCCTTCGGGTCGGTGAGCACCTTGATTACATTTTCTACAGCGGCCTTTGCGTCGGGCATTTCAACTGTAATAGTCTCCTTTGAGCCATCAGGGCGCTTGAATTTAAGGAAAGAGTCAGGAAGACCGATTTTCTCAACTCCACCTTCAGCAAGCACTTCCTTTGAGTTGCTGTCGATGAGTTTATATTTCACACTGCTGCTTCCGCAGTTGAGCACTAATATTTTCATAATTGAGAATTGAGAATTGAGAATTGAGAATTTAGAATTTAGAATTTAGAATTTTTACTGTTCTTTATTCTCAATTCGGTATTTATTTTTTTTCGGAGAGTGACTGATTGCAAGTGACGATGATAGTGTTGATGATATCTTCTACGGTAGCACCACGGCTGAGGTCGTTGACTGGAGCTGCGAGACCTTGGAGGATCGGGCCAACCGCACCGGCACCAGAAAGACGCTGCACGAGCTTATAGCCGATATTGCCGGCTTCCAGAGATGGGAAGATGAGAGTGTTGGCATGTCCGGCCACTTTGCTGTCGGGAGCCTTCTGAGCGCCTACGCTCGGCACGATAGCGGCATCGCTCTGGAGTTCGCCGTCAACGTTGAGTTCCGGTGCAAGCTGATGTACGAGTTCAGCGGCATTGCGCACCTTGTCGACGCGCTCATGGCTGGCGCTACCCTTAGTGGAGAAGCTGAGCATAGCGATGACGGGATCGAGTCCGGCGATATTCTTTGTGGTCTTTGCAGTCTCGATGGCGATCTGAGCCAATTCTTCGGTAGTTGGGTCAGGCACTACGGCGCAGTCTGCGAAGACGAGCATGCCGTTGTCGCCAAATTTGCAACCTTCCGGCAGGAGCATGATGAAAGCACCGCTCACGCAAGTGACGCCCGGTTTTGTCTTCAGCACCTGGAAAGCTGCGCGGAGCACGCTCGAAGTGGGGCTGAGAGCACCTGCCACCATGCAGTCGGCATCACCGGCCTTGATCATGAGGCAACCTAAATAAAGAGGATTCTTCACCTGATAGCGTGCGTCATCGATAGTCATACCTTTTTTCTTGCGCAGCTCGCATAGAAGTCCGGCATATTTTTCGGTGTATTCTACGTCGTCGGGATCGTAGATGAGGGCTTCCTTGATGTGAGTAAGTCCAAGTTCGTCAGCTTTCTGCAGAATTGCTGAAGCTTTTCCTAAGAATGTCACGTCGGCGATTTTTTCTGCCAGGATATGGTCGGCAGCTTTGAGCGTACGTGGTTCGAGAGATTCGGGCAGTACGAGTCTCTGGGGATTTTCCTTGGCCTTTGCGGTCAGTCTTTCAAACAGTGTCATGGTTTTTTATTTTAAGCTTCGCCAGCGGATCGGGAGGCGAATGTTGATAACAATACGCAAATTTAGCAAAAAATATTGGAATAAGCCCCTTAGATGCAGAATTATTTTGTAACTTTGCAGTCGAAAAAAGGTATGAGAATCGTAAAGCGCCTACATATCTTCATGCTGCAGACGTTTCTGCCGCTTTTTGCGATGACATTTCTCATCGTGCTTTTCATCGTGCTCATGCAGTTTTTGTGGAAATATATCGACTCTCTTGTAGGCAAGGGTCTCGGTATGGATGTGCTCGGCGAGCTCTTTTTCTACGCTGCAGTCTCGATGATTCCGATGGCGCTTCCGCTTGCTATCCTGCTTGCCTCGCTCATGACATTCGGCAATCTCGGTGAGAAGTTTGAGTTGACCGCAATGAAAGCCTCCGGCATCTCGCTGATCAGGGTGATGGCTCCCCTTATCGTGGTGGTGAGCCTCATAGCGGTAGGGGCATTCTTTTTTCAGAATGATGTCTTGCCGAAAGCTCAGGTGAAGATGTGGACGCTTCTCTTCTCAGTGCGTCAAAAATCGCCCGAGGTGGAAATACCGGAGAATGTATTCTACGACCAGATTCCTGGCTATAATCTGCTCGTGAAGGAAAAGAACAAGGAGACCGGTATGCTCTATGATGTGATGATCTATGACGTCAACCGAGGCGACAATGTGACCATACTTCTTGCCGATTCTGCCAGAATGGCGATGACTCCGGAGATGAGTCATCTTTATCTGCATCTATATCAAGGGGAGCAATTTGAAAACCTGAGAGAGCAGCGCACGAGCGACCGCAATGTGCCTTTTAGGCGCGAGACGTTTTTTGACAAGCAGATACTGATACCGTTTGACGCCAACTTCAATCGCCTTGATGAGCAGGGTATGCGTCAGCAATATGTAGGAAAAAATATCGCTGAATTGCACCAGAGCATCGACTCGATAGGGCAGCGTGTAGACTCAATAGGCAATATGTTTTCCTATGATCTTCGTCGGGATGCATCTGTAGTGCTTCCACGCCCTGACTTGATACGAACCACGTTGCCTGACGGGACTGAGGATAAATATGCCATAGAGCGCAAGGAGCTGCTTAAGAAGGAAGCTGAGGAGATGGCTCAGCAGAGCCGCCCATTGTCGATAGATTCTGTATTGAACTCCATGCCTCCGGCAGAAGCCTCGCAGATTGTGGCTCAGGCACTGAGTGTCTCTCGGGAGCATCAGAACATGAATGAATTCAAGAGTCTCACTATAGAAGAGGAGAAGAAGAGCATCAGGCGGCATGAGATAGAGCTAATCAAGAAATATACTCTTTCTGTGGCCTGCATCATATTCTTCTTCATTGGGGCGCCACTTGGAGCCATCATCCGCAAGGGTGGTCTCGGCACCCCCATGGTGGTATCGATTTTCCTCTTTCTTGTCTATTATATCTTAGACAACACCGGCTATAAGATGGCAAGAGACGGACGCTGGCCGGTGGCAGCCGGTATATGGCTCTCGACAATGGTGCTTGCTCCTTTGGGGGCGTATGTGACGTGGAAAGCGATGAACGACTCCTCTGTGTTTGATGCAGACAGATATAAGAATTTCTTCCGCAATCTATTTGGACTTCGCTCTTCGCGACATGTGCCTTTGAAGGAAGTTATAATTCGGGATATAGAGCCAGCGAGAGCTAAAAAGATGCTTGAAATTGTAGCTTCCAGAAGTGCAATTTTGGCTGAGAGGGTGATGCCTCTGCGCAACTTATGGAAATCGTATTTGCGCTACTATTTAGAAGGGATCGACACGCATCGCATTCGTGTGGTGGCCGACGAAATCAACCGAACAGTGGATTATATGTCAGACTGCCGGGATGCGCGTGTGGTGATGAAATTGTCGCAGATACCCGTCATAAGGGTGCTGTGGGTGTATTCGCCTATGCCGCGGCGATGGATGGGCTATGTGATGCTTCCGTTGATTCCGGTGTCGGTGCCTTTGTGGCTCTACGGGCGTCGCTGCCTGCGCAATCTGCACCGTGACCTTTTGAAGACTTGTGAGATAGCTGAACAATTGAGAATTGAGAAATGAGAATTGAGAATTTTGAATTTGGGATTTGGGATTAAGGATTGGGGAATTTGGAGCAAAAAAATTGATTTATTTTTGTGGATTCAGAAATATTTATTAATTTTGCATTCGAAATGCGCTTGTGGCGTAATTGGTAGCCGCGCTAGACTTAGGATCTAGTGTCGAAAGACGTGGGGGTTCGAGTCCCCCCGGGCGCACAAAAAAAGCTTATCTCTGTGAGATAAGCTTTTTTTTGTGCCCGGTTCCCTAAAGGGGGTGATTGATTCTCAATTCTCAATTCTCAATTAGAATGAATTAGAATCTGACTCCTATGATGGCGGAGCACTGGGCTATGCGGGTTGTGATGTCGTTGCATTCGAGGCCTTGAAAGCGATAGTCGAAGCCGAGTGTGAGCGCATATTTGCCCAATTGCCAGTCTGCACGAAGTTTGCTTCTGACCTGCGGTCGGTTGCCCCACCAGCCAAAGTGAGCCAATCCGGAGTGATTGCCTACATAAATCTCATAGTATGTCTCTCCATAAGAAGGGCAAAAGAAAGCTCCGATAGTGGGGATTTCGATGCTTTCACTTATCCGGAGCGGTTTGCGGCATAGTTTCAGTTTGTCGTATTCTCCTCTTGCGGTTACGGAGGCTCCTACCCACATCAAGGCTTGCGCGGGATTATTGCCATTGCGTGGAAGATAGATCACGCCTCCGTCAGCCCCTGCAGTGGCTCCGAGAGCCCATTTGAAACCTTGCGGAGCATTGCTCCACAATCGCTCGACGCCCCAGTCAAGACGGAGGGTGAGATCATACATCCGTGAGTTTTTTGCGGGACTCAGAAGATAGCCATAGTTTAATTCTGCGTGTGCTTGCATCCCGACGGTCTGTCGGCGCCAAGAAGCATGACGCCACTCATACCCCAGTCCATAGCCCGGACCGGTGTAGGTGAGTGGCGACAGGTAAGTGCAACGTGTGGTCTGATGTCCCCATGTGAATTCCACCCTTTGCTCGGCAAAAGCGGAAAGGGACATGGCGAGCATCGTCAGCAGCAGTATGACCGATCTTCTGAGCATTTATCAAGAATTTGAAGCGGAACGGCGGGTGCGACGGCGTGTAGTGGGCTGTTCTGCCTGAACTTCTTCCACTCCGGCCAGAACACCGTCGATGAGGATACGGCCGCAATATTCGCATACGATCACCTTTTTGTGCATCTTGATTTCGAGCTGACGCTGAGGGGGGATGCGGTTGAAGCAACCACCGCAAGCGTTACGCTGCACGCATACGATGCCGAGACCATTGCGGGCATTCTTACGGATGCGCTTGAAAGCATTGAGGGTATAGTCGTCGATCTTAGTCTCGAGTTCCTTGGCCTGCATAAGGAGTTTTTCCTCTTCCTGCTTGGTCTCGGAGATTATGTCCTCGAGTTCCTTCTTCTTGTCTTCGAGGTTGTGCTCGCGGTCGGTAAGTTCCTCCTGAGTCTTTACGATTTCTTCCTGCTTGTCGTTGATCTTATGCTGGGCATCGCGGATATTCTTCTCAGCGAGTTCGATTTCGAGGTTTTCGAATTCCTTTTCCTTCTCCAGGAAAGCAAACTCACGGTTGTTGCGCACATTATTGATCTGCTCGTCATAGCGTGCGATCTTTTCCTTGCGCATTTCGATATCACCTTTCTTCACCTTAATGAGGTCTTCATGGCGAGAGATTTCATCTTGATAGTTCTGGATACGTGTCTGAAGGCGGATGATGTCGTCTTCAAGGTCTTTCACCTCAAGAGGGAGTTCGCCACGAACGCTCTTGATGCGGTCTACCTCTGAGAGACACGTCTGCAGGCGGTAGAGTGCTGTGAGGCGCTCTTCCACTGAGCGCTCCTTGTCGTTTTTCTTATCAGTTGCCATATTTGGTTTTTAATTTTGAATTTTTAATTTTGAATTTTGAATAAATTCGAGCCGGAGGCTCTCACACTTGGACAAACCCTTAGCTTGGGGTAATTGAGCATTATGCATTATGCATTATGCATTAAGCATTGAGCATTAAGCATTGAGCATTATGCATTGGAGATTAGGGATTGTGCATGAGGCCTATGGGGCTTTTCTCGCAGTCGGAAAAATAGATGACGCAGTCGGGATGGGCTGTGC
>CAYNPB010000172.1:0-5559 GCA_964399005.1 uncultured Sangeribacter sp. | reverse complement strand
ATCAGCTTAGGAATAAAAGATATTATCGACATACTCATCGTCGGAGCACTTCTCTTCTACGTCTACAAGGTGATGAAGAGCTCCGGCACCATCAGTCTCTTCTATGGCGTGCTGCTCTTCATCATGATATGGGTGGTGGCTGCCGAGATTTTCGACATGAAACTCACGGGCACGATTCTCGACAAATTCATGAGCATCGGCCTTATAGTGCTTGTGATTTTGTTTCAGGATCAGATCAAGCGTTTCTTGATTGATATCGGTTCGCATGGGCATCTCAGCCAGTTGAAACGCATTTTCCATCACGGTACTAAAGAGACCAAGTCATACCATAGTCTCGTGATGTCGATAGTCTATGCATGTCTCTCAATGTCGAAGTCTAAGACCGGTGCCCTTATTTGTCTTGAGAGGAAAGTCCCTCTTGGCGACTATGAAAAGACGGGCGATATTATCGATGCCAACATCAACACTCGCCTCATAGAGAATATCTTTTTCAAGAATTCCCCACTACATGATGGAGCAATGATCATTGCCAATCGTCGTATAGTATCTGTAGGATGCATCCTCCCCGTAAGCCACGACATGCACCTTCCCAAGCATCTTGGCCTGCGCCATCGCGCTGCGCTCGGCATGAGTCAGGCTTCCGATGCTCTCTGCATCGTGGTGAGTGAAGAGACCGGCAACATCTCCTTTGCAAAAGAAGGAGTGATGACCACCAACATCACAAGCTCCGACCTCGAAAAGCAACTCTCCAATATCTTTGATTAAGGCGTCAGGCGTCAGGTGTCAGGTGTCAGGCGTCAGGTGTCAGGCCCGCACTACGCACTACGCGATACGCGATACGCGATACGCACTACGTCCCCTGAGTCTTCATCCATTCCCGAGCCGTCAATTCCAGCTCCTCATACCATCTCTCCCCAAACCTCCGGATCAAAGGTTCCTTTAGAAATTCAAATACCCGCACCCCATTCTTTCTCCCTAAAATCTCCGCACACTTGCATATCTTCCAGCGATGATAGTTCACGGCTGTCATCCCCCCGTAATTCTTAAGCCTGATAGGGTAGAGGCTGCAACTAATCGGTTTGAAAAATTCTTCGCGTCCTTCGCGCCGCAGCTTCTCAAGCACACACAGGCACTTCCCCCCGGGGGCATAGCAAGTGAAAATGCAATCCTTACCGTTCACGATACTGGTCACGAGATCCCCTTCCTCATCTACGTATGATGCACCCTGCTCCCGAGCCACTTCCTGAGCAGCCGGCAATAGATATGGCATCACTTCCGGAAGAAGCGCATTCAGACGCTCTTTTTCCTCCGGCAGCAACGGCGCTCCGGCATCCCCCTCTACACAGCACTCTCCAAGACAAGTGTCAAGGTCGCACTCAAAAAACCGCTCTACAACGTCGAGCGACACCAACGTATCATTTATCTGTATCATTCCAAAAAAAGATAATTACGCATTCCGCATTACGCGCTACGCGCTACGAATTACGCATTAAAGAACTGTCTGCAATCAATCGCGAATACCGCGCCCCGATGGGTCTATACCACACCTGCACCCTATATTCGTTTCTCGTCTCATACTTATTCCCCTCTATCAGACTCGGGTCCGGCACTCGGTTACCGTTTCTTGGCACTGCCACATACCGGTAGTTGTAGCTTCCCTGCTTCAGAGGCATCTCCAGCATATATGCCCCCCGATTGTAGTCATAGCGCATCCGCGAAGAATCATCATGGCGGTAGCCCGTGAATTCCCCTTCCACATATACGTCGGCATTCACAGCCTCAGGGGTGTCGAGCATGAAATGCACCGTCACGTAGTCGGCTCCCAAGTCAGAATCAGTAGAATTATATTCCCTGACGAGAAACCGCCCCTGTTGCGTCTGGTCGTAGCTATACTGCTTCGATTCCCTTTCGGTGTCGGGAGTGAGCCAAGCATGATAGTTGCGGCTCAAAAATCGCATTGAGTCCACATTCATGTCGTTATAGTTGGTGCGGATTGTCTCAAATCTCCTGAATTCATTTCCTGCCTTGAAAATTAATCCCGGCTGATGCGAATAGATGATATCCTTTCCCTCCATGCGCGAGGGAGTCAATAGGGTAGAGGTAGTGTAGGGCGCATTGTTCTGCGTGATGTCTACCCTTATCATTGAGTAAGGATCGTCGATTTTTACATCCGTAGGTTGCACCCTGAGCTCAAGCTGTTGCCATTCCGTGTTAAGTCCGCGGTCGGTCTGCGTAGTCACTCCCGCTAACACATCCGCCGACTGTTCCGATACCGTGAACCGTGCCTCCCCGATAATTTCATCCGGATCGTCACGCTCGAAAATCTGCAGTTTGTAGTTGCCCGAAAGCAATGGATTCATCTGCTCATTAGGGATTTCAAGGCGATAATTTACGAAGTGCACGAACGTATTGGAAGAGAATGCCCAGTCGTCGATATCCGCGATGTTGAAACCGTCGAGATATTCCGACTCCAACAGCCCGGAGGGCTCCCAATCCGGCCCGCAATGCACTAAGCGATACTGCAGGTCGCTGTAGTCGTCGCTCCACTCATCAAAATTGACGACAATTCGCTCATCGCTCCCAAGGCGGATCGAGGGAGCAGCCATAAACTCACCTTCCTTCATCACCTTCATCGTCTTAAGCCTTCCCCCGTAGGCTGCCCCGCTGAATATCCCAATCAGCAGAACCCCAAAAAGCAAATTGAGTAGCAAGCACGCTCCGCGTGCGCCATTAAGAGTGCGCCCCCAAATCATTTTGAGTAGCAAGCACGCTCCGCGTGCGCCCTTAAGCGTGCGCCCCCAAATCATTTTGAGTAGCAAGCACGCTCCGCGTGCGCCCTTAAGTGTGCGCCCCCAAAGCAAATTGAGTAGCAAGCACGCTCCGCGTGCGTCCTTAAGCGTCGCGAAGCCCAATTTATCATTCATCATTCATAATTCATCATTAAATTAACCGTCCTATCCGAAGCCCCTCCCACTTCAATCTCATACTCTCCGGCCAAAGCCTCCAGCTCCCCGGATGAAGGATTATAGAAAGCGAAAGCCTCCGGTCCAAGCTCAAACGTCACGTCCTGAGCCTCCCCTTTCTTCAAGTGGATGCGACGGAATGCGCGCAGGGTCTTGTTGAGCGACTTGTCACCCTTATTCTTCACATACACCTGCACCACTTCATCGCCATCCCGGTCACCGCTATTCTTCACGTTCACACTCAGTGTGACAGGCTTCCCTTTTCCTCCCGTTGTCTTTGGGGCGGAATAGTCGAAAGTGGTGTAGCTGAGTCCATGGCCGAAGGCATACAGAGGTTTTTCAGTCATATAGCGATATGTGCGTCCCTCCATGTCGTAATCCTCGAAGTCGGGAAGCTGTGTGTCATCCTTGTAGAATGTCACCGGCAGACGCCCTGCCGGATTGTTGGTGCCGAAGAGCGTCTCTGCTACGGCTTGTCCTCCGGCTTCTCCCGGATACCATGCCTGAAGCAGGGCATCGCAAAGTTCATCCTCTGTGCTCAGACCCATAGCGCTTCCTGAGCAGTTGACGAAGACAATTTTCTTCCCCTGCTCCTTAATCTTCTTGATAAGCTCGCGCTGCACGGTTGGCAGTTCGATGGTGGTGCGGTCGCCTCCCTTGAATCCCTCCACTGTCACCGGCATTTCCTCTCCTTCAAGAGCGGCCGATATGCCTCCTACGAATACCACTACATCGGCATCCCCGCAATTGGTGTCGTATTCGGTGCTTCGCCCTATGTCAAATTTCAGCACAGCAGTCCCCGGGCGGTCATTCACCCAGTCAATCTCTATCTCGTAGCTCTTACCCTTCTCTGCCTGAATGGCATAGGCATAGTCATTGGTCGGGTTTGAACCATACGATTTGAGTACCCGTTGTCCATCGATTAGAAGACTTTTCAGTCCTCGCGAAGCAGTCATGTTGATGATGTATTCCCCACTTTCCTCCGGCGTGAACACCGTGGAATAAGTGGCTGAGAAATTCTCGAGGTTTACTCCCGGTGCAAATACCGTCGCTCCCCCCGTGTTCTTGTTGATTGGGAAGCTGATCCTCTCCGTAGCTGCAGGTTCACCCTCCTTCTTAGTGTTGTTCCAATATGTGGCGGAGATTCCTTTTTGTCCGTTGCTTGAGAGCATGTCGAAAGTCGACACGGTGTTGTTGTTCTTCACATGGTCGCATCCTTTGAGATACTTCGCTCCCGGTGCGAACGCTCGGATTCCTTCAAGCACACTCGTGGTGCGGGTCGGAAAACCATTGTAGTTGCCCCATTGCATCACGGTGTCGGTTGCATTCGGTCCCATCACCATGATTTTTGCGTTCGGATTCAAAGGAAGAATGCCGTTGTTTTTCAGAAGTGTCATCGACTTCCTGGCAGCCTCGAGAGCCAGTTCCTTGTGAGCCGGGCTGCAGATGTCGGTTTGTCCGAGCGCGTTCCATTCGCAGTCTTTGTCGCCGAAAAGTTCGCCGAGACTGAGTCGCGCTTCAAGCAGACGCATGAGACTCTTGTCGATTGTCTCCTCCGAGATGAGCCCTTTGTCGTAAGCCTCGCGAAGACTTGCGTAAGCCGATCCGCATTCAAGGTCGGTGCCGGAGATTACGGCATCCGCGCTGGCTTCCACCGCCGATGGGTGAGTGGCATGTGCATTCGGGCGGAAGAAATCGCGTATGGCCCAGCAGTCTGACACTACGATCTTGTCATAACCCCACTTGTTGCGGAGTATGTCGTGGAGGAGTCGCTTGTTGCTACAGCATGGCTCACCCTCCACGCGGTTGTAGGCGCACATCACCTGCCCCACATTGGCATCCACAAGAGTCTTGAATGCCGGGAGATAAGTCTCCCAGAGGTCGCGGGGGTCGATGTCGCGCGCATCAAATGAATGGCGGTTCCATTCCGGACCGCTGTGCACTGCATAGTGTTTCGCGCAGGCAATTGTCTTGATATTCTTCGCATCGGCAGGACCTTGCAGACCCTCTACTGCTGCTTTCCCGAGCATGGAGGAGAGATAGGGATCTTCTCCATAGGTTTCCTGGCCTCGTCCCCAACGAGGATCGCGGAATATGTTCACGTTGGGAGTCCAGAATGTCAGACCCTTATAGCGTGTCACTTCCTCATCACCCAATGTGTTGAACTTCGCGCGAGCCTCATCGCTGATGCAGTCAAACACGTTGTAGAGAAGCTGATCGTCAAACGTAGCCGCCATTCCTATAGCCTGCGGAAAGACGGTGGCAAATCCGGCGCGCCCGATACCGTGCAGAGCCTCGTTCCACCAATTATATCTCTTGATGCCAAGACGCTCTATGGCAGGACTATCGTCCATCATCATAGCAATTTTCTCATCCAGAGTAAGCTCCTTTAGCAGCCGCTCAGCCCTCTCCTTGACAGGGAGAGATGTGTCCTTATATGCCTGAGCCGAAGCCGAGAAAGTCTCTCCTCCCAATCCTATAGCAACGGCAGCCACAGCCACCAAAATCAAATTCCGTTTCATATGTCAGTATAAACTCCTAAAAAAATCAATTCTCCCCAATCCTCCTTGAGTAGCAAGCACGCTCCGCGTGCGCC
>CAYNPB010000171.1:0-5616 GCA_964399005.1 uncultured Sangeribacter sp. | reverse complement strand
TGTATGTCGTAAAGAAAACTAATGGAGAGAAAGAACTCAACATCGTAGTGGAGACTAAAGATGTTGAGAATAAATCTTCGTTACGAGGGGTTGAGGAAGCTAAGATTGAATGTGCAAAGGTTTTCTTTAAGAATCTCTCAGAACAAGGATATAATGTGCATTTCCATACGCAACTCAATAACAAGAAAATGCTCCAAATAGTAAAAGAAGTAATAACCCAATAAAGCTATTTATCATGTGGTCAGATAATATTGCCCAAAAAGATTATTTAGGATTTGAAGTACATGCTAATCTCATAAAGGGATTGGTGGACGAGCCAGGTATGCTGCCAATTACTATTGGGGTATTTGGAGACTGGGGAAGTGGGAAATCTAGTATCATGGAAACCCTTAAAGTACGTTATGACGAAGAGCACAGGACAGATAAGTCTATTGTTTGTCTTCAATTTAATGGCTGGATTTTTGAGGGTTATGATGATGCTAAAGCGGCATTAATTAGCTCCATATTAGAGTGCTTTCAAGATCGAAAATCTTTTGGACAAAAGACCGTGAATAAGGCTCGTAAACTCGCTAAATCTGTTAATTGGATGCGAGTGTTGGGATTCGGTGTCAAAAATATTGCCACACCTCTCATCTCTGCATCTCTTACTGGTGGAGCATCATTAGCACCTCAAATATTCACTTGGCTTCAAAATCTTATTTCTGACCCTAAACAAATTGCTGAAAAGATCAAGGATGTTGATATTGAGGAGATTCGAAAGAAGTATTTCAAGGAAAATCCTTCGATTAGTATTGAAGAACAATATCAAATGGTCAGACAGTTTCGAAAGGACTTTAAAGAACTGTTGGATGAGGCGAAAATCAGGAAACTTATTATACTAATAGATGATCTAGATAGATGTTTACCAGATCGAATTATTGACAATCTTGAGGCCATTAAATTATTCTTAAATGTTGAGAATACTGCATTTGTGATTGGTGCTGATCCAAGAATTGTACGAGATGCAATCCGCCATCGATATAAAGAACTAATTAATAGGGATGAGAATTCTGAAAATGGTAGAGTTGTAATCGATTATCTGGAAAAACTCATTCAGATTCCATATACCTTACCAAAGCTCTCAGAGTCTGAGGTCGAAACTTATATAACACTTCTATTTTGTGAGGACCTTCTGGATGATACGGACCTAAATGCGGTTCATAATGCTTTTAAAGAATTTAGAGTCAAGGATAGATACAGTATCTTTGGTATTGAGCAAGTGACCGCATCCATTACCGACTCAAAAACAATTAAAAAACTCAAAGAACAAATAAGTTTAATTTCAAAACTTTCTCCTCTTATTGCTGGGAATCTTGATGGAAATCCACGCCAAATCAAGCGTTTCCTCAATACATTCATGCTTCGTAAAAAATTAGCTGAAGTCGCTCAGATAGCAGACTTCAGGGATGATATTCTTGCTAAACTAATGATATTAGAATACGCGGAACCTAATTTGTTTACGGAACTATATAGTTGGCAAGCTCAGAATCGTGGATATGCACCTCTGTTAAAAGAATTCGAAAAGAAGTGTGATGGAAAAGAAATTGCCAAAGACGATAAACCTGCAAAATGGAAGACTCCGAAAGTTAAGACTTGGCTTGATTCTGAGCCATATTTAGCATCAGTTGATTTACGTGATTATTTTTGGATTTCACGAGATCGACTTAACTCTATATCAAGCGTTATGACACCTCCCATCGTAAAAACCATTTTGAATTCTTTAATGGTAAAATCTCAGGCTGAAAACCTAATAATAAAAAAGATTGAGGATGACGTCCTAACTTTAGAAGATGTTCTTCAACATGAATTATTTAAGCAACTCGCAAAAAGAGCTGAAATGAATAAAGAAGAGAGAACACATATTCTTAATTTATTTGAGAGTATGCTTACCAAATCATGTAATTGCACCGATGAGTTTAGAAGCCTTTGTCTTTCTATCAGGTCAAGCTTAAAGCCGGCACAAATGGAAATATTAAATCGTATCGTAGAAAAGTATCCAGAATTACATGATATAATAAAAGAATAATATTATGGGTACTTCAAAAGCATTTGGGGGGCCAAAAGGCAATCCAACTTGGAGCTCATTAAGCTCCACTATAACGAAAGCTGTTAATGATGGGCATCCGACTACCTCTTCTCTATCCAGGGTTATGTCACACTTTGTGTCATATTTCGGGGGATCGCTTGCAGCCTCTTCCGGTTCATCTAAAACCGGTGGAGGAGCAGGATTAAAAACGGCTCGACATTTGGGATCATTCTTGAGCGAAATTCAAAACCATGGTTTCGCTACTGCTATATCGAATATAGCTGGAGGTGAAAGTATAAATAATGGTGATGAAGCAATTAATGTAATTATTGAAAGATGTGCAAAGAGAGCTGGGACATTAGATGAATGTGCAGCAAAGGCTGCTATAAGAGACTTGCTACAAGACATCGGAATAGAATCATCTACTCTAAGTGGTATTGAGGAGGAATTTAATTCAGCAATAAACCAGTATGGTATTAATGAACTATTGGTAAAATATTTTGGTAATTACTTATATCAGCATTTATGCAATGATTTTTATGAAAAGCTCATAAAAGAAAAAGGAATTAGGGAGACCGATAATTTTTATAAAGATCTTAGAGAATTTATAATAGAAAAAACGAAATCAATATCTAGTCGTAAAGATTTAAAGAATATCGACTGGAAATCAAATGTAGGAAAAAGTCTAGTGCAAAATATATTCGAGGAAACTTTAAAGGCATTTGAAAATTATGAAGATTAATATTTCGTTATCGGAACCGACAAATTCTTATGAATTTGCTGGAATAATTTTAAATTCCGATTATCCAGGGTTTCAGAGTGTTGCCCTAAATATTGAATACCAGAACTTATATAAATTTACAAAAAGGGAATCGGGAGTTGCTTTTGATTTATTCTTCATTGCCTGTATTGTTTATGGTACTGATATATTATTATCCAGAAAAATATATGGGATTGATGGTTGGACGAGAGAATTAGAACTATCCATCCCAGTTGAATCTCCACAAATATTTCATAACTGCAAAACAGAATTAGAATATACGTTAAACTTTCTAACAGGTGATAAATGGCACATCTCTTTTGAAGAAAGGAAGCTCAATAGTATGTTCAAGATTGGCAAACTTCAAATGGTTTGTACAGATTCATTTAGAACTAAGCATAAAGTTGTTAACCTTTTCTCGGGTGGAATGGATTCATTGATAGGAGCCATTAACCAATTAGAGAAGTCCGATGATTCATTATGCTTAGTCTCCCATACTGATTCAATGTTTAAAGGTGCAAAAAAGGATCAGAAAGAGATACTTAAAATAATAAATAACAGGTATAAACACTATTTTCATATCCCCACCAGAGTAGATATGAGTAAACGTGATATTTCTGGTAATCCTTATACCAAAGAGACAACATTAAGATCTCGCTCATTTTTATTTCTTTGCATGGCAACTCTTGTCGCCGATGCCATTGATAAAACAATGGAAGTAAATATCCCTGAAAATGGGACTATTTCACTGAACTATCCTTTAACTCCATCAAGAAGAAGCAGCTGTAGCACAAGAACTACGCACCCTCACTTTTTAAGCTCGTTTCAATCTGTCTTGAGTAAATTGGGATTGGAACATCAAGTAGTAAATAAATATCAGTTGTGTACGAAGGGGGAAATGGTGTCCAAGTGTGCAAACAAGGATCTCTTATTGAAAACATATCCACTTTCCTGTTCTTGCGGTAAACGAGGAACAAGAAAAGACATTAGAGATAATGGGCATGCTACTCATTGTGGAGTATGTATGCCTTGCATATATAGACGTGCCGCACTTCACAAAATCAAAGTAAATGAAACTGTAGGAACAGATATTTTTAATTCAATTAAACGTTCTATTACAGATATTCCGGATATGCCAGCATTAATAAGTTACTTGAGGCGAGATTTAAAAATGCGGGATATAGAATTGGGATTACTCGATAATGGTCCACTACCTTTAGATCAACTTAACAATTTTGCTCAGGTTGTCATGCGAACGCGAAATGAACTAAAGGAATGGATAAAAGATAATTCAACCATTGAAATTCAAAAAATATTTGGATTATGATTATTGATATGCACTGTCATTACGATATGATTCCCAATCCAGAGAGATATCTCGCACAGCGCGAGGTTGAAGGAGATATAATAATCGGCATGACGAATATTCCTTCTCATTTTGAAATCGGTTTACCACATGTTAAAAGATATCGTAATATCAGGCTTTCGTTGGGTTTTCATCCACAATTAGTGGAAGAGAATCAATCGGAGTTACTTAAGTTCGCATCTTTACTTCCAAGCACATCATATGTAGGTGAAATAGGACTTGATTTTAATAAATATTTTGTCAGTAGCAAAGCTATTCAACTAGCTTCATTTGATTATATTTGCTCCTGCCTATCTGGCAAAAAAAGGATTATAAGTATTCATTCACGTATGGCCGAGCGAGAAGTCATAGAAATACTTGAAAAATATAATATCTCTACACCGATTTTTCATTGGTACACGGGTTCTTTAAGTCTAATACCTCAAATAATTGAACTTGGTGGTTATTTCTCTATCAATGAAGCAATGACTCTTTCTGAAAAAGGTAGAAAAATAATTAGTAAAATACCATTAGATAGACTTTTGACAGAGAGTGATGCTCCTTATAATAGAAAAAATAATATTGTATCGGCATTAAAAAATCTTAATATAGATAATTCTATTATATGTAGTAATTTTCAGAACCTCTTAAATACAATCAGGTAAACGTTCATGTTAATTGATCAGAATCATGACATACAGATTGCTAAGGCTCTGGAGGCTTATTTGGTTTCGGGAGTTGAGAATCAGGTGGACTATCAAAACTTCCACCTCTACTCCATCGTGCCACATTCCAAGAATATTTACTAACAACCGTTGGCGAATTATATTATGTGAATAGCTATTATGACAGAGCAAGATATACTTCAATTGAGAGACTTGGCGGAGGCCGGGCAGGTGCAGTTCAAAGAACGCATCGTAAGTAAAGATGATAAGTATGATATCGGCTGTGAGATGGTTGCGTTCAGCAATTCTCATGGTGGAAGGCTCATCATTGGCATTAATGATAAGTCGGGACATATCAATGCTCTGTCGTTTCAGGAGCTACAGGAGACCACGAATCTTCTTACTAATATCGCATCTGAGAATGTTATTCCAAATGTACTGATTGATGTTGACAATGCTCCCGTTGCTGGGGGTGCCGTCGTTATCGCTACTATTCCGGAGGGTAAGACCAAGCCTTATCACGACAATAAGGGTGTGATATGGGTTAAGAATGGAGCTGACAAGCGTAAGGTGTTCGACAATTCGGAACTCGCTGAGATGATGAGTGAGTGTGGGAACTTTGATCCTGATGAAGCCGGTGTGCCGAATGCTTCCATTGATGATCTGGATGCCGCTACAATCAAACTCTATCTTATGAGCCGTTTTGCACCGGTATTCAAAGGCAAACAGATCGACGAATTGAATATGAAAGAGTATTCGCTTGATCAGATGGCTCAGTTTG
>CAYNPB010000170.1:1844-5618 GCA_964399005.1 uncultured Sangeribacter sp. | reverse complement strand
TAAGACGGGTAATGGAGTCGTTGATGCAATCGATGGTGTTGACTTCAGGAAGCACCTTTTTGAGCATATCTTCAAGCTCCATGTTGTCGCATGCAATCTCAGTAGTCAAAATTTCGGTCAGTTGAATCGAATCATTATTTTGGGAATAGTTTCCTCCGATGTGATTGCAGTTTGTCACAATGCCAAAAGTATTATCATCTCTAAAATCAATGTAGGATTTCAGTCCCGGATCAATTTCTGAAGGTCTGACATATGAAGAATCGTTTTCTACGACATTCTCAATAAGCCATTGACCTTGGATGTTTTCAACTTTCACATTCTTATTGTCTGAATCAGCAGCTTGCTCTTGGCTGCCCTTAGTTCCACTGCAAGATGCCACGCCGAGCACCAAGCATATCATAAGATATTTCCACATAGAATTACTCATACGATAGTAGATTAAACGATTATTTTAAAGTTAATTTCAGCGAAGAGGGTTTTAATCCTTTGGCAGTGGCCTTGATTGTGGCAATCCCCTTACGATCAGAAGATTTCACTATTGCCATTGCTCGTCCTTTCCACGTGGTAGCGGAAGAGTCGTAATAAGGATCCGGATCCTTTAGCAAAGCACTACCTGCAGCTTTTAATTTGGCATTTCCCGACACATTGAACTCTAACGGGATTGAAGCATCAGGTACTACACGACCATCCTTATCTACTATTTCAGCCACAACATATACGAGATCCTGATTGTCAGCCTCCATCACAATCTTGTCAGGAGTAAGCCTAATGGCAACAGGATCACCTGCAGTTGCAAAACTGAACGTTTCCATTTCATTTCCCTGCGCATCGAAAGCCACCGCCTTCAAAGTTCCGGGAGCATACTGAGTCTCAAATACAGCCATAAAATCGTTTGGTTCTCCTGCATCCTTTTCTCCAACGAGAGCATCATTTAGATAAAGTCTTACCTTTGGATAGCGACTCATAACTTCCACTTCTATTGGTTTCCCTTCATGACCTTTCCAGTTCCAGGATTCCCAGGTAGGCCAAACACTCCACATTGTAGTCTTCACTTCACCATAATATCCATTAGGCTCGCGTATGGCCATATAAAGCTTAGCATCATCATTGTAAAGCATATCCCTATAGTGAGAGATAGGCTTTCTCCATCCAGTGATGTCAACATCTCCACAATAAGCTCCACGCCAAGGCCACTGAAATGTCATCCACTCCTCCCCTTCGGTTTCTCCCTTATAATAATAACGTCCAAGCCCCGACTCTCCAAGATAGTCGATACCGGTCCAAACGAAATCACCTATGATATATGGATTTTCTTTCACTTTATGCCAGTTGGAGGCTGCATCTCGTGGATATGATTCAGTCTGCCACATAATCCGCTCCGGACAACGAGCATGGTCACTTTTAGATTTATGTATCATATAATTATAGCCTACGATATCCAATACTTCCGCATGAGGATCATATATTTCCCAATCTTTATCCCAGGCACATAGACCCTCAGTTACAGGACGTGTAGGATCAAGACTTCTGCAAATATTGGCAAAATTTCGTGCAGTGGTCACAACTCCTATATTCTTTCTCTCTATGACCTCATTACCAATGCTCCAAGCCATAACTGATGGATGATTGCGATCCCTACGTATGAAGTCACTCAAATCTTTGTCACCCCATTCGTCAATCCAAAGATGATAATCATAGTCATTCTTAGATTCTCGCCAACCATCGAAAGCCTCATCAATGACAAGGAGTCCTTGACGATCACATTCATTAAGGAATGCCGGCGACGGAGGATTATGGCTTGTTCGGACAGCGTTGAATCCTGCCTCCTTAAGTAACCTAACTTTACGGGCCTCGGCTGCATCGTAAGAAGCAGCCCCAAGCATTCCATTATCGTGATGTGCACAAGCTCCATTGAGAAGGATTGTATTCCCATTTAGTTTAAACCCATCCTCAGCGGAATAACTGATAGTGCGGATTCCGAAATTTTCACTTATTTCATCGATTGTCTTACCGTTTTCTTTTAGAGAAAGTTGAACTTTATATAGAGAAGGTGAATCAACACTCCAAAGCATTGGATCTGTGACTTTCAAAGAGGCCTCACCTATCAATCCTGTAACAGGAATTTCGGATTTAGCTACAATCTTTCCAGTGGGATCAAGCACGGCAACTTCAGCATTGATTTTCTTTGCTTCTATATTGCCTTCCACATCAAATGAAACCTTTACAGTAGCTTCTGAGTTTGAAACTTCCGGAGTAGTAATGAATAAAGACCATGGAGCAATCGCAATCTCACCTGTCTTTATCAGACGGACATGACGATAGATGCCAGAGCCAGTGAACCAACGGCTGTTTTTTTGATGAGAATTGTCTACGTCTACTTGAATGGTATTGACTCCTGCATGTAGATACGGGGTAATATCATAGATCACTGATGAGTACCCGTAGGGACGGAAACCAACCTCTTTTCCATTGACCTTGAGAGTCCAACATTCATAGACTCCCTCAAATAATAAAGAATATTTGGAATCTTGAAGATCAGCGGTAGTTAACTTTATATCTCTTTCATACTTTCCTTTGCCTGCTATGGCGAATCCTCCTTTATTTCCGGAAGGAGCCTTACTACTGAATGGAAGTTCTATACTCCAGTCATGTGGCAAGTCAACGTTTTTGGAAAATGGAGCAATCTCTGAGATTGAATCAGGGATATAAGTAAATTTCCAATTGTCGTCAAGAAGTTTCGTTTCACGCGAAAATGCAGGAATCGCAATGAAAGCAGACATCAAAACAGACGTGATAAGATATCTTGTCATTGTGTTGTGAGATTAGATAAAAGGTGTAACAATAAGATTTAATAGACGCTTATAATTAAGTAACATTATGGAAACAAAATCGGATAATTTTTCTATATTTTTGATCTTCTTCAGAATTAAAACCAATTAGATGGAATACGCGTTATAATGAAAAACTTTATATTTTGATACTATGGAATTTATAACTGAAAAAGACAGAATTTATGCCACGGATGCCTCAGGAAATGTGGTGGAAGAAGTGACTTTCCCAACTAAAGACGGGATTTCAACAATCGATCATACATTTGTGGATCCATCCCTAAGAGGAGAAGGTATTGCCGGGAAGCTTGTGAAACTCGCTGCAGATAAGATATTGGCAGAAGGGAATAAGATTGCTGCTACTTGCTCGTATGCTGTGGCATGGTTCAAAAGGCATCCTGAATACCCTGTGGATTGCACCGGACCGATTGCTTGCAGAATAGACAGAAGAAGATAAAATAAAGGCTCTCAAATTTCATTTCTGAAATTTGGGAGATTTTATTATATGGGTTTATCATTTTCTATATTTAAATCGGAAGAATTGGTACATAATTTCGAAAATATGATATATTGAAATGATTTTTATTTAGTAATTTTGCATCTGTTAAAGATACGGGACAACCCTATCGTCTTTGACCTTCCTAAACTTTTAAACCTCCTTAACCAAACAAATCAACATGAAAAGATTTGGCATTCTTTCATTATTAATGACATTAACATTTACCATTATGGCACAACAGAAAATAATACAGACAGCTGGTCGCGCTCAGCTTGGAGAATTTGCTCCTGAATTTGCGCGTCTGAACGATGATATACTTTTTGGAGAAGTTTGGAGCCGCAACGATCTACTTTCGCTTCGTGACCGTAGCCTCGTCACCATCACATCACTCATTTCTCAAGGTATCACCGATTCTTCACTCACTTTCCATCTTCAAGAAGCCAAGAA
>CAYNPB010000170.1:0-1744 GCA_964399005.1 uncultured Sangeribacter sp. | reverse complement strand
GGTTAAATTTTTCAATGTCACGTTTGAACCGGGATGCCGCAACAACTGGCATATCCACAAGGCTTCCAAAGGCGGAGGTCAGATGCTTGTTGGAGTTGCAGGTCGTGGATGGTATCAGGAGGAAGGGAAACCGGCAGTTGAAATCCTTCCAGGTACGGTAATCCATATTCCTTCCAATGTGAAGCATTGGCATGGTGCAGCTGCCGATAGTTGGTTTGCTCATCTCGCTTTTGAAATTGATGGTGAAAACACCTCCAACGAATGGCTCGAACCTGTGACAGATGACCAATATAGTAAACTGAAATAATCCCGCTTCTCCAAGAAAAGTTGAAATTTAAGGTTTCTTTAGATTGGCTAATTTAGAAAACATTTGATATAAAGTATTCATATCAAATGGTTAAAACCGCAGAATAATTGATGCAACGTCTTATTTGCTGTATCGATTATTATGCTTTTTTGGGAGAGTGCCATCGGAGTACAAGAAATGACATTAGTCCTTCCATCATGAGCTTCGCGGACAATAAAGCCTTTTCGCTCAAGAATATCTAAGGTGCGCTTAATAGCGGCTGCATCTTTTTTCAGAATCTCTGAGATTTTTTTCTGGCTGATAGGCTCCGAACAACTGTAGATCAGCCGCAAGACTGCATACTGCGAGTGGGGAAGATCGATACTCTCAGCCTTAAGTTTTGCTGCCGTGTTGTTGACATCGTAGCCATAGACTGCTCCATCATGAATCCTAAAAGATTTATTTTCTGACTTTCCATATTGATATTTTTTGCTAAATTAATATTAATTTTGAAATGCACAAATGCCCGCCGCGCATTCACGAAGGGCATTTGCAATTTGTAATAGGTCGAATTAGAAGCATTCTCCTGTGGTTGGATCGCAATAATGACCTCCAAATACTTCGGGTATCACTACCGGCTCAATGAAATAGCTCTCCCCTACCGGATTGATTTTCACTAGACCTTCTTTTTGCATCTTTCGAGCCCACTCATCAGCTGTCTTGTAATCCGTAAAATCGAAGGCTTCTTTCAATTCAGCAAGTGCAAGACGACCATGTTCTTTAATGAATGCGATCATTTCTGTGTCATCAGTTTTCGGAGTTGCAATTGGTTTCACTTTGCCGTCGCTTGCCAATTCGATTACATGTACAAACGTGGCATAATCGTTGTAGCCTCTTAGGAGGTATTGCTTTTCGCCATAGCTTACAAGACAGTTGGAAAACCAGTCACTCCGAAAGCGCGAGTCAACTTCAAGTCTTCCTTGAAAGCTTTTTCGGCCTCACCATTCTCGAGATATTTATGAAATTCATTCAGATCAAGTCCAACTTCTGATGCAAGTTGATCCAAGACATCTGGATGAGAAGTCATCAAGTATTCGGCTGCGGAAGCCTCTCTCATACGGCGAAGGAAACGGTCGGCTTTCTTCTGATCCACCTCCGAGCTGCCTTATAAGCGATATTTTGAGGATAGGTAGAAGGAAACTCTCTGGAGAAAAGAGTGAATCATGTGCCTTTCACCAGCATTCCATGTCGGTGAGATGCATCAACCCAGTGAGCTTGAATCTGCTCGTTGATACGAGGTATATCGGCATGGCCGACTCCATTTGCCGGATCCCATTTTTCTTCTATGTTTTCTACAAGTCCGCCCATTACGTAGCGGAATTCGATTTCTCCAGGGAAATGTGTTTCGAGCTTACGGAACACCGGTTCCAGACCCCAGCACCAAGTGCAAAGGGGGAT
>CAYNPB010000169.1:0-5622 GCA_964399005.1 uncultured Sangeribacter sp. | reverse complement strand
CCATGGTCACCGCTATTCCATCTTTTGCCGTCACCGACAAGGAGATGGAGCAAGCTCGCGCCATTGCTGCCAAGCACTATCTCCGATATGCCAACAATGGCTCCGACTATCTCGACAAGCTGTCGCCGACAAGCGTCAGTGAACTAAGCAAGTCGCTGAAAGCCAAAGAGCAAGAAAACCTTAAGAGTTTCAATGCTGTGGCTGTTCCGAAAGATTATGCTTCCTGGGATAAGCAGAAGCTCGTGGAGTATTGGAGCTCTACATTCTTCCGTTCTCCCGGCCTTAAGGAAGATGGAAAGAAATGTCTTAGCATACTTGCAAAGAATCTCACTAAGATCTCGGTAGCGGCTCCCACAGCTGCCACTCCGACTCCGACAGAGACTCCCGCTCCAACTTCTCCCGAACAGGCTCCATCTGTTTCTCCGGCACCTGAATCTACTCCCGCTGCCCCGGAAGCAACTGAGCCTTCCGCGCCCGCTGTTCCGGACGCTGAAGAGGCTATTTCCCAAGCCGTTGCTCAGGCTGAGGCAGATTCCGGCCTTGCTGACGAAAGTCCTAAAAAGTCGAGCAATACAGGATGGTATATCGGTATTCTCGTCGTGCTTGTCGGTGTCGTAATTTGGTTGGTGATGTACGCATCTAAGAGCATGAAGGAAACCGGGGCATCTTTAGCCGACCAAAAAGCCGGGGAAAAGGAAATACGCGAGGCTAAAAGAGCTGCTAAGGAAGAGCAGAATAAGATGCGCGAGCAATATGCAAATTCCTTAACTTCTAAAAACGAGGAGCTAAAGCAACTTAAAGCCCGGACTGAATCTCTCGAACGCGAACTCGACGCTGCCCGCAGAGAGGCTGATGGACTTCGTGGTGAACTCGATGCTGCCAAACGTGAGCTCGCATCGTTGCGCCAAAACCGTCAGACACAGCAGCGACCGGTCGAAGCTGTTCCTCAGAGAGAGAATCCGGCTCCGCAGAGAGTGCAGAGAGAGCAGGCGGAGGCTAAGGCTGCACCTAAACCTCAGGCTGCACAAAACCGTCCTGGTAATCTCCCTCCCGTTGTTTTCCTTGGATACGTGAATCAGCGTGGGCTATTTGTTAAAGCATCAAGATCTCTCAATGTTGATTCATCAGTATATCGTATGGATATTCCGGATGGGCATCATGGCCTGTTCAGAGTAGTCAATGACCCCGATATTCTTGACAGACTGCTTGATAATACTGCGCAATGGCTCGAAGGTGGCTGCGTCATTGAAAATCCCGAAGATGCTGATATCGCTGTCGAAATTGTCACTATCCAGCCCGGTGAGGCCCTATTTGCCGATAATACCTGCAGGGTGACTAAAAAAGCAAGAATTAAGTTTATCTGATTCGCCGGCTCATGAAACTCTCCGTCATTTCCGATCATTACGGAAAAACTATTTTCCTGATTTGCTCTACCATTTCAGTGATTATTTTCCTTATCATATCCACAAATCTGGTGAAGCAGCTCTCTATTCAGGAAAGGGAGAGAATGAATATCTGGGCTTCCGCTACTGAGAAAATGGCTCAGGTAGAAGGGAATGCCGATTTTGAATTCCTTCTCAACATCATCGCGCAGAATAATTCTATCCCGGTGATGGTGACAGATGCCGATAAAAACATTCTTGAATATAGAAACTACGAGCTCCCCGACTACGTGTCGCCGGGTGAGCACGTAGTTTTTTCTGACCTCACGGAGCGAAATCGTAAGTTCCTTGAAAAGCGTTTGCAAAAAGCTGTTGGAAATAGAAGCCTTGATAAAATAGTGGAAGATAATTCTCATTTTATTAAGGTTGAAGTCTATCCCGGCATCAATCAATATATTTTCTACGAAGATTCAATTCTCCTGCGGCGGTTGAGCTGGTATCCCTATGTAGTGCTTGCCGTTATGATTGTGCTCGTCCTTATTATCTACACTGCCGTAGTATACACCAAGAAGGCTGAGCAGAACAGGGTGTGGGTCGGTCTATCAAAAGAGACCGCTCATCAGCTTGGTACTCCGATTTCATCTTTAATGGCATGGAGTCAATTTCTGGAAGCATCGGGCACTGACCCGGAGGTGACAACTGAAATTGATAAGGATGTGAAGCGTCTTTCTAAAATAGCTGAGAGGTTTTCTAAAATCGGATCTCGTCCTAATCTTGAACTTGAGTATATCAATCAGACGATTGAGTCTTCTTTGGAATACATGAGAGGGCGAATCTCAGGCAAGGTATCGCTAAATTTCCATTTTGGTGAAGACGACTATGGAGTGATGATCTCGAGCAGTCTTTTTGAGTGGGTGATGGAAAACCTTACCAAGAATGCCGTGGATGCAATGGAAGGTGTAGGTGAAATACATATTACCACAGGAAAGACCAAAGACTGTGTTTGGATTGAAGTGCGCGACACTGGAAAGGGAATCCCTCGCAAAAACTTCAGCAAGGTGTTCGATCCCGGCTATACCACCAAGAAAAGAGGGTGGGGTCTCGGCCTTACTTTGGTGAAGCGAATCATTCAGGAATACCACGACGGACGTATCTTCGTAAAAGAATCCGAACTGGGCCAAGGCACCACCTTCCGAATAGAACTCCCCTTAATCAAAGACTAATTCTCAATTCCCAATTCTCAAAATCCTCTTTATGGCCCCGGCTTCCGGAAGCAAATTGAGTAGTAAGCATGCTCCGCATGCGTCATTAAGCCTCGCGAAGCCAAATCCAAAATCAAAAATCCAAAAAAAATTCTCAATTCTCAATTTTCAATTTTCAATTCTCAATTCTCAATTCTCAATTAAATCATGACACTATTCATAATAGGCTATATGGCTTCCGGAAAGACCACTATTGGACGAGCATTGGCTCGAAAAACAGGTCTTCGCCACATTGACCTCGATTTCTATATCGAACAGAGGTTTCATTCCACTGTAAGAGAAATTTTTGCTAATAAGGGTGAGGCAGAATTCCGCAGAATTGAAAGTGCTATGCTTAGAGAAGTCGGTGAGATGACTGATGTGATAGTGTCATGCGGTGGAGGAACCCCTTGCTTCGGCGATAACATGGACTATATGAATTCCCGTGGTCTCACTGTATGCCTTCAAGCCTCCGATGATGTCATAGCCGACAGAATTATTGATGCCGGCAACAAGCGTCCTCTGATGGCCGGGAAGTCTAAAGACGAAGTCCTGACTACTCTCAGAGAGCATATGAAAGTAAGAAAACCTTTCTATGATAAGGCTGCCATCATCATTTCAGGCGATAGACTCGAGAATAAATCTCAGATTGCTGAGACTGTAGATGACTTTGTCAAAAATCATTTGCACAATTTGGAAAAAAAAGAATAATTTGTTAATTTTGCGATGCGGAGCAATGGAAGTTCCTGATGGTGCTCTATCTGTTTGTTCCGGATTATTCTATTTTCTAAAAGATAAAGGGCTATGAATAAAGAAGCAACTCAGAAAGAGACTGCCACACTTGAACTTGAACCACTTCTGATGCATGCCAATATGCTTGGTGGTGGAGATGGCATTGACATAGCAATGCTTGCAAATTATCCCGATACTGATGAGACTCGTATGCTCCTTACTCCGGAAGCTTGCGGACTCCTGACATCTTCAGGCCTTAAGGTGGCGATGGAAGAGGGGGCAGGTGTCGACATATCATTTAGCGACAGCGCTTATGAGGAATATGGTGTAAAGATCGTATCGCGGGCAGAAGCCTTGACTGCCTCCACTGTGCTCTCTTTTTCCCCACTGAGGACTTCTGACATCCTGCTGATGAAGCCCGGAAGCTCTTTGCTATGCACCATGGCTTCGGGCCTGATAGATAAAGAATCGATCAAGACTCTTCTTGATATGGATATCACTATGGGATGTCTGGATAATATGTATAGCCACAACGACACTCCCATTTTTGCCGATATTATTGATGAAATCGATGGTAGGGCAGCTATCATGTATGCCCAGGAAAATCTTTCTTATCTTGGAGGCGGAAAAGGTGTGCTCCTCGCAAGCGTAGCCGGTATCAACCCTTGTGAAGTGCTTATCATCGGTGATGGCACTGATGTGTATTCTGCTGCAAAAGCAGCCCTGAATATGGGTGCTCAGGTCACCGTAGTCAACAATGATGTTTCTATGTTGGCAGTGGCAAGAGAAATGTGTGGACCTCAGATTCAGACTATCATGATTCATCCTCGTGTCCTATATAACAAGGTGAAGACTGCTGATGTGATTCTCTTGGGCACCACAACGCGTCCGTTTGAATTCCCTAAAAATCTCTCTGCTGTGATGAAAGACAGCGCCTATGTGCTCGACTTCAAGGAGTCTCATCCTTCAGTGTCGGTGCCGCGCACGGTGGCTATGGCATTGAGCAATGTCCTCGTCAATTTCTTCGATGAGTTGCGACTGAAAGAGGATTTCGACAGGATGATTTCTACGAATGAAGGGGTGCAGCAAGGAATTGTGACCTATCATGGCAAACTTGTTGACAAGCTTGTCGGTTCATATACCGGACTCCCCTCTGTTGATATCTCAGTAATGCTCGCTGCTCGCAATTGATATAAGTTGATGAGGATAATCCATGTCCTTTCTTCAGTAATGTGGTCGGGTGTGGAGCGTTATGCACTCGATATATGCACTCATTGCCGGGATAATGGTGATGACGTGCTTGTCATTACACGCGATGCGAGAGCAGTGGACGATATTTTCAGGCGTAAAGGATTTGATGTTCGTTTTGCCAGATTAGGAGGTTTCCTTTCCTATCATGCGGTGAAAGGAATATGCGATGTCTTGAGTGAAAGTAATGAGCCTACTGCCATTCATTGTCATAGCACCCGCGATGCCTTTTCAGCATTGACTGCGCGGCGACTTTTGGGTAGACACGATATCAGGGTTGTTCTGACCCGACATTACGTGAGAAGAGCTGGCAGATCTCCATTCCATAGGTTTGTGTATAGGAATGTCGATCACATGATTTTCGTCTCCCGTTTGGCAAAGGATAAATTCATGTCAGGTTGGCATTGGAAAGGAAGATATGCTGCCGACGATATCAATTCGATTGTAATTCACAATAGTCTCAACGTCTCACTCTCTCCGGTAGAGAGTGAGCCTGCAAGAGGCCCGATAACGGCTATGTATCTCGGGCGCCTTGCTCCGGATAAAGGTCTCGAAGAATTGATTGATGCTATGGTGATACTAAAGCCAATCAAGCTTCGGCTAAAGATTGTAGGCACCGGACATCCGGATTATGTCGACTCCCTTAGAAGAAGAGCATTGACTGCCGGAGTCATGCACATGATCGATTGGCCTCGACATAAAGAAAACACAGAAGAATTTATCCGTATGTCGCATTTCGGAGTTCTTCCTTCGGCTGCACCGGAAGCTTTCGGAATGTCAAACATAGAATTCATGAAAGAAGGACGACCGATAATTTGCACTGACAATGGGGCCCAACCCGAGTATATACTCCATGGTCGTGATGGAATATTGGTTCCTCCGCGCGATGTGGATAGTCTGGCAGCGGAAATGAAGCGTCTCGCACTGTCGGCCGAGAAGCGACAAGCAATTGGTGCTTCTGCACGAAGTAGATTTGAGAAAGAACTCTCATGGCCAAATTTCATCTCAAGACTCTACCC
>CAYNPB010000168.1:0-5636 GCA_964399005.1 uncultured Sangeribacter sp. | reverse complement strand
ACAATATTTGATACCATGAACTACAGAAACAATAGAAATAACCGCAGAAGAGGCTTTAACCCCTACTACAATAATAAAAATATGAATATGAACGATAATAAAGAATATAAAGATTCTGAGCAAAACCCTATTGAGGATGCAAATTTTGAAGATAATGTTGTGATCGACGGTGACTATGCCGGCGACTCTGAAGACACACAAGCTGAACAGGAAGTCAACACTCTCGAAAATCAACTCGCCGACCTCCAGGCTCAGATTGAAAAGGAAAAGAAAGAATATCTGTTCCTCGCTGCTGAATTTGACAATTACCGCAAACGCACTCTCAAAGAAAAAGCAGAAATCATCAAGAACGGTGGCGAAAATGTTCTTAAAGGACTTCTTCCTATCGTTGATGACTTCGAGAGAGGCCTAAAGGCTGCCGAATCAGACACTGATGCTAAGTCTGTGCTCGAAGGCATGACCCTTATCTACAATAAACTCGTGAAATACCTCGAAAGCATGGGCGTGAAGGAAATGAATTCTACTGGCGAACCCTTCAACTCAGACCTCCACGAAGCTATCGCACAAGTTCCCGCTCCTTCCGAAGATATGAAGGGAAAGGTTCTTGACACCGTCCAAAAAGGTTATATGCTCAACGATAAAGTGCTTCGCCACGCAAAAGTGGCTGTAGCCCAGTAAGCCAACTGAAGAAATCACCTAAAGATCCACTATCATGGCAGAAAAAAGAGATTATTATGAAGTGCTGGGCGTTGGGAAAAACGCTACAGCCGACGAAATAAAAAAGGCTTATCGTAAAAAAGCCATCCAATATCACCCTGACAAGTATTCTGACAAACCGGAATCAGAGCAGAAGGCCGCCGAAGAGAAATTCAAGGAGGCCGCTGAAGCTTACGATGTTCTTAGCGATGATAAGAAACGCCAGCTCTATGACGCTTATGGCCACGACATGGGGCCGAAAGGATTCGGTGGTGGCGGCGCCGGTGGAGGCTCATATGGTGGCTTCAGTGGCTTTGGAGGCGGTGGCTTCTCTATGGAAGACATCTTCTCCAACTTCGGAGATATCTTCGGAGATGCATTTGCAGGTGCTGGCACCTATCGTGGATATTCAGGCGGTGGCGCTCGTGCTCGAAAACCGGTCAATAAAGGAACCGACCTTCGAATCACCGTCAAAGTCAGCCTCAAAGACATCGCAAATGGCGTCGACAAAAAACTTAAGATTCCTAAATTCGTCGCTTGCTCACACTGCAACGGCACAGGAGCGAAAGACAGTACTGCTTTCCACACTTGCCAGCGTTGTGGCGGCACAGGCTACGTCACCCAGATGCGTCAGACATTCCTCGGCGCTCAACAGGTGCAATCCGTCTGTCCGGAATGTAATGGCGAAGGTAAAGTCATCACTGAAGAATGTAAATATTGTCACGGTACGGGCGTAGAAAAGAAAGAGACTATCGTAGAATTCCACATCCCGGCCGGCGTCCAGGATGGTCAGACTCTCGTGCTTAAGGGTGAAGGAAATGCTCCACGCCACGGTGGCGTAAATGGCGACCTCCTCATCGTAATCCAGGAAGAGAAAAACTCCGAACTTATCCGAGATGATCAGGACCTTATCTACAACCTGATGCTCGACTTCCCGACTGCCGCTCTCGGCGGTAGTGCCGAAGTGCCTCTCATCGACGGAAAAGCGCGCGTTAAGATAGCCCCGGGAACTCAACCCGGCAAGGTGCTTCGTCTGCGTGGCAAGGGTCTTCCCGCCTTCCAAAACGAACACTCACGTGGCGATATACTCGTCAATGTGATGGTATATGTTCCCGAAAACCTCTCAGACGCTGAGAAGAGCGCCATAGAAAGTCTCAAAGACAGCACTAATGTAGTGCCCACCGAGTCTACATCTAAACGGATCTTCTCCCGTCTACGCCACATCTTCAACAAAGAAAACAGAGGCGAATAACCAATAATTAGAGAATATAGTTAGAGAAAATAATATCATAGTGCGCAAAGCCCCGACAGTCCGATCTGCCGGGGCTTTCCTCTATTTCAATACCCTTATCATTAATAATCTATCATCGTATCAAGATTTTCTGCCCGTTCAAGATATATATACCCTTTCCGGGATTCAGGACTCTCCGTCCCGTGAGATCATAATACACTTCTTCCCTTGCTTCATCTGCGCCAGCTGATTCTATGCCATTGCCTTCCGCAGCCACCGCATTGAATCGTACGAAGCCATCGTTCGTCTCAGTTATATTATCTATATCAAAGGCCAACTTCTTCCCGGCCCAACTCGCAAGCTGCGGTTGAGTGGCAAATCCAAAAGATGTGACATTCCCACTCCCCGGAAAGGGATCCCCGGCCACTGTCCCATCCGTTCGCATATCATCGGCCTCTATTAAATCCACACGCTGATGATTTTCTCTATTATTTACTTCATTGAGATTCCAAACCCCTCTGTCATAATCCACATGCCATACGAGCATTCCGTGTGAAGGCAAAAACTTGTCATTGCCCCATTGCTGTCGGTTTTCAAAGAAATAGAACTCATCTTTGTCTTCAGTAGCCAATGCATATGCCACATTGCTATCAGACAGTTCCGGCAACTCATTCCAGCCTTCTTTCAAAGCACTGAAGTCAAGCCATCCAAGTGCGCTTTTTTCAAATGAGGAATAATTCGGTGGAGTCAACCCATGATTATTGTAGGGACCCTGATCGAGCACACTCCACTTTCCGGGCGTAAATCCATCTCCATAATCTGTCACATAAAGATCCGGAAGTCCCAACACGTGGCTGAATTCATGCACGAATGTGCCTATCCCGTCAGGTCGATTATAACCTTTCGGATATTCACATGTGCAAGCATAGTGATCAAGTTTGACTCCATCATAAATGTAAGCCTTACCGGGCGAAGCAGTGGAAATATCCCATGAATGGGGCCAAATGGCTTCCTTCAGTCCGCTGTCATGTTCCCCTATATCTGCATAAAAAATGAATACATTGTCAATTATGCCATCTCCATCCCTGTCATATTCGGAGAAGTCAATCTCCTCATCAAGCCGATTGCATGCATCTATCACCATCTCGTGTGGCCGCTTATCATTGCCATACGCATCATTTACTCCATAATAAGCACGAGTATTCGGCAACGTCACAGGACCATACACATCAAATTCCGGACTGAAAAGCCCTCCTGAATTATATATGAACCAATCCCGGGCTGAGCCTAATGATCCATATTTGGAAAATCCTTCTTCATTAAGCATCCGATTGAAGTAATCGTGATCACCATACTTAAAACCTATGTCGCTGAATGCAACCAATATCACCAATCCTTTCTGCTCCCCTATCGCAGGATAAGTCACGTCACAACGTCCATAGTTCTGAGGCACCATGCGATCTCCACTTTCCATTTCCGAAATGCCTGTCCGGGTATTCATCATCCTCTTATCGAACCTTGATACCCTATTTGCAAGTCGAGCGTTCCTGTTAGCCAATACGCTCTCTATCATCCTCTCAGCTTCATCGCCATATTTCAGATAGCCGTCAATGTCTGTGAGCAATCGTCCATCTTCTGAATAAATCACATGTCCATGCTCATCTCCCACGATTCTTATTTTGATAACACTCCCATCCGGTTGGACATAATCGACAAATCCCGGTTTTGCCGGGATTGCCATAGAGATTGCGTATATGATTGATGCTATTATTACTGTAGAAAGTCGCTTCATAGGCAATATTGTCTTTTCACTCGGCATCATAAGGCTGAGTCGAATAAGACACCGCCTACCATTGATATGAAACCGTAGCTCCTAATGAATTTAACGTTCCGGAGTTGCTATTATTGTACCACCAATAGTTGCACGTCAGTAACTGATAAGTCAGACCGATATTCATCGACTGCCTTCCGTTTTTGCTCACAGGTACACGAAGACCAATGGTAGGTCTCAGCATAAAATATTCCGATCCATTGATGTATCCATTTTCGATAGCCAGATAATTCTTACCGATTAGGAACGATCCGCCGGCTTTGATATCCAAGAAGAAGGATGCACTGGTAGGACTGCCGATATTAAAACGGAAATCCGTGAAGATCGGCACCATCGCACCGCTCGTACGAGTCTTCCGTTCGTAGTAGTAATCATTAAAACCGTTGTCAGTCTTTGAATACACAAGGTCGACTCCGATACCGGCTCCCATGAAAAACCAATTGTTGTATTGATAACCTTGCGAAGTGCTTATTCCTACAAAGTCAGCCTGCAGATTTCCAAAACCACCGGTATACGTAGCTTCCACATATCCTCTGTAGCGCGAGCCACCCATGACGGCTGTCTGGAGCAAGTTGGCTGCCTGGTTTACTATACTTGTATATTGGGCACTGGCTGCAAATGGAGATATGCTGCCAAGAATTGCAATTATAAGCGAAAGGTGGATCTTTTTCATAGTATTCAATATTGAGTGTTTATAATGGAACTGACATCTCTATATACGCACAACAAACTCACTCCAACAAAGTTTATACAGTGCTCCCCATTAACCCTCTCCAAGTTGACTTATTCATAATTTTTGATTAATTTTGCAACCATGAAAATAATTACTCTTATTGCATGCCTCCTGATAACCTTCCTATCATGTTGGGCATCCTCTCCAAATGATTCTATCAAAAATGATTATGAATACTCCATCATCAATAACAATGAGTATTCTTTCAAACCCACTCAACTCATCGTCCCAGGTGCTCTTTTGGCAGCTGGAATCACAGGTGTATATACTTGGGATAATTTCAAAAACACCGTCCGCGACAATTTTTCAGGCTATAAGAAAGGCCACACTTTCAAAGCCGACGACTATCTCCAATATACAACCGCAGCAGGTTATTTAGGATTAGGATTTATCCCGGGCATAAAGTCAAGATCTGATTTCAAGCAGAGACTGATGGCAGGAGTGACAGCATATGCCGTGATGACCATCGCCGTCAATGCAATGAAATACTCCTTCAAGCACCCTCGCCCCGGTTCAGGAACAAGAAACTCATTCCCTTCCGGACATTCCGCCACCGTATTTGCAGGAGCAGAACTGATGAGAATAGAATACGGTAATTATATCGGCATAGCCGGATATGCAGTTGCCGTAACAGTAGGAGCATTGCGAATCTACAACGACCGACATTGGATCACTGATGTCTTCGGAGGTGCCGCAATAGGTATTCTAAGTGCCCGCATCGCCTACTGGCTCCTCCCACTCGAACAAAAACTCTTCAAACTCAACAAACCCCAATCCCCCAATAATACCCAAGACTCCAACAACCCCCACGACCCCACAAAATCCCCCGACAAGACCCTCGCCCTCCTCCCGATGATAGGCCAAACCAACGGCCTCTCCCTCTCCCTCCAATTCTGACCCCCACACCCTACCCACAAACAAGTCCTCCTCTTTAACTATCACCCCTCCGTCCCAATCGTATCCGTACCCTCTTTGAGTAGCAAGCATGCTCCGCATGCGTCCCCCATTGTCGCGAAGCCCCTCCACAGCAAGCTTCCACCTCCCCCTCCCCAAACTCCATAAATATCAAAGGCAAGCACACCGGTATCCACATACTGGTTGCTTGCCTTTACTTATTATCCTTTCGTTCTTCTTAATCAAGTCTC
>CAYNPB010000167.1:0-5682 GCA_964399005.1 uncultured Sangeribacter sp. | reverse complement strand
CGCCAGTGAGCTTGAGGGTATCGTGCAGCTCTGTGCGCGGTGCATCGGCTGCTACTTGGGTTTTGCTGTAATTGCTCATTTTATTAGTTTTTAATTATTTAAGTGTATATATGATATTATAGAATCTATATCTATAACAATTTATTCGCCAAACATTCTTTTAATCTGTGCTATACGAAGCTGATTGTATAGTGTGGTCTGAGGAGAATCAGGCACTAACAGATCAAATCCATGGAAAACTCCGGGGATGGTAATAAGTTCTGAATTTATGCCTGTACAAGTAAGGCGTGCTGTGTAATTGAGACATGACATACAGAACAGGTCAAGAGAGCCGACTGCAATAAATGCCGGTGGCAAATTTGATAAGTCTTTGGCGAGTGAGGCCGAATAGTATGGGAGTTCATTTTCCGGCAATTTTTGGCCACCTAAAAGAGTATCCCATCCAAGACGGTTGTAAGCTGGTGTCCAAACCAATTGGCCTGCAAATGGGTCGGGCATAGGGTCTTTGTCAGTGCCGGTGCGACTATCAAGCATTGGATATGTCAACGCCTGTCCGCATAAGGAAACTTTGCCATGGTCGCGATTGTAGAGAGCAAGGCGTGCTGCAAGTCCTCCACCAGCACTTTCCCCTAATATAACGATACGCGAGGGATCTGCTCCATATTCCGCTGCATGATCGTGAATATATTCAAGTCCTGAATAGGCATCATGCAAGTCTGCTGGGAACGGTGCCTCTGTTGCTAAACGATAGTTGCCACTTACTAAGATTGCCTGTAATCCGTTGGTCAACACATCCGGCTTGGTTGCCATTGTGTTGGCATCACCCATGAGATAACCACCTCCATGCATAAAATATAATATTGGGAGCGGACCTTTGCGAGTCAGTTCTGTCGGATGCCATATATATAAATCTATGTCATTACCGTCTATACCGGTAATAGTGACTTTCTGCGACCCGGGCAGTTTCTGACTTTCGCCAATCATGCCGATATAAGGGTTTTTATAAAATGGCATTTGGCATGCCTCAAATATCTTATCTATGATAGGCAACTGATATTCTTTGGCTATCAGATGCTTTGATGTGAATTGTTCTGCCATAATCATTAATATTTTGTAGCCCTCTTTTCAAGTTCGCTGGGTTACTGTTTTATCTTTCAAACATTCAATAAATATATTGGTTCTATTAAAACCTAATAAAGCATATTATGGAATATATTATGCAAAGTATGGAATACTATTAATTAAAAAAACTTCTGATTTTTGACGAACTAACAATCTCAATATAATGTTATTTTTAATATATTGACATTAAGTAAACGACTCAAAATGACACATAACATCCTTCCTCCTCTATGGACTATCCGTGATCTCAACTCCGCTGCCGAGGGGATGAAGTTTGGCTCTGACTTTATTTTTTATCGAGATTTTACGGCTTTAAGGAAATTAACCGGCAAAATTGTAGTAAATTTCGTTGGATTCATTTATGTAGCAACAGGAAAAATAGCTATCACCTTAAATGATATTTCCCTAAGAGCGGAAGCAGGACAGATAATTTTCTACAAAGCAGGAGACTTTATCTCAGATGTGCTGTTTTCTCCCGATAGTGATGGTATGCTATGTGGGATTGAGTCGACAGTACCGTTTGAAAGTCGAAGCTCAGTTGGTTTTCCTCAACTGACATCGTTGAAGGCAAACTGTAAAGTGTTTAATCTCAGTGACGCAGTGATCAATCTCCTTGAGATATATAGTGTGTTATTGAGTCAGAAATATTCTATGGGAATAGAGAATGTGCGTTTCACCATAATATCTTTGATGGAAGACTTGCTTGCGTCAGTTACTCTTCCCGGCACTAATTCCGAAAAACTGCCGACAAGGCAATCAGCAGAAATTCTCTATCAACGATTTTCGACACTGCTCATCGAATCTTATCCCAAACCAAGGGATGCGCATTGGTATGCGGATGCACTCTCTGTATCGCCAAACTATCTCGCAAGAGTTGTCAAACAGATTAGCGGTAAATGTACAATGGAATGGATCAACGAAGCAATTATGACCGATGTCCGCACTTCGCTGATACACACAACTGAATCCATAAAGGAAATTTCAGCCAGATTAGGCTTCAATAATCCGGCATTCTTTGGAAAATATGTAAAGAAACACTCCGGTTTGACTCCAAAACAACTCAGAATATATTTGAAATCTAAAAATCAATAATATATAGGCATGTCCTGCTTGGCAGAATATCTCTACATTTCCGCCTATCCTCTTGATGCTATAAATAAAGCCACCGGAAATGTTACCAGTGGCTCTATGATTGCAATCTTAAGATAAAAGTTAAAATTTTACGGTATGGTCTATGGGATCTCCTTTAATTGAAGGATCCTGAATTTCTGCTGCCACTTTCACGCCAGTTTCAAATGCTTTTTGCAGATCCTTGGGGAATTGTTCTTCTCGCTGGAGGCGTTTTGCCGGTTCCGAGAAGGCACTTGACTCATACTTATTATAATCAGTAAACTGATAAGTATCAAATGCAGTCACTCGATGCGAAGGCATGAAATAGAACAGACTCAACAGTCTTTCTTCTTGTGCGCAGCGGGCTTCTATCCCATAATTTTTGAAGTCATCCTCAGTAGCATTCATAGTATAGAGCATAGTAAAAGAAACTCTTTTAGGAGCAAGACTGACAGCCGGGCTCGAATATTGTGCCACAGAGAAAATCATGCGTTCAAGAAGGCATTTGGTATAAGCATTGAGATCCATATAATAAATTGGTGAGGCTATTGCGACCGCATCAGCTTCGCGTACTTCAGCAAGAAGATCATGAATGCCATCCGGAATGGGACAAGTTCCAAAAAATTTCCCACCCTTCATCTTGCATGAGAAGCAACTGCGGCAACCTGTGAATTTTAGGTCATAAAGATTTACTTTCTTCACCTCTGCATCAGGGAGGACCGATGTGATCCCTTCTACCCATTTATCAAGCATTTTATCACTGTTCCAACCCTTACGTGGGCTTCCATTTATTGCTATTATCTTCATAACGATTAAATTTTTCTTTCAATACTCAAAACAACGATGTTTATGAGTTTGTTAGAATATAAAATGTTCAATTTGGCTACAAAAATGTAGATTTTCACTTTATCCTATGAAAATTGTAAACATACCTACCGTCACGAGAGAGAATCCCAAAGGAAAAACCTTTTCCAAAGATCTTTTTATATATCATGGTGGATGGCATAATGACGATGGAAATATTAATTATCGCCTCGATTCTATGTGTATATGTATAGTGGAAAGTGGTACCCATTCTTCCACATTAAACTCCAAGGATTATGTGGTCAGAAAAGGGGAGGTGCTTGTATGTCATCCCAATGATTTTTATACTAATATCAATTTCAGCGAAGATTTCTATGCAACTTTTATTTACGCTAATATTGATTTGATATCTCCTTATATATCATCGATTGAGATACGTGAGATACTGATGAAATTGAATTCAAATCCCGTATTGAGACTGAGAAGCGAAGATGAGTCTCTGATTTGGTCGTATCTCAAGATTCTTAGGTCGAAAAAATCATTAAAGAGCAGAAGAGACACTACTATGGTTATTCTGACTGCAACTGCTTTGCTCATCGAGATATTTTCTCTTATTGAAAACGTTCCTCTTTCAGCTAAGCCGGAATCAACATCTCAACCTGCACTTCTTTATGAGAAGTTCTTAAATCTTTTGATTAGTCTATCTATCAAGCCTCACAGTATGTCTTATTATGCGAATGAGTTAGCTGTCACAGCTAAATATCTATCCTTTGTATGTAAAAGTCAGAGTGGCAAAACTGCAAATGAATGGATAAGGGAATATATCATGAATGATGCCTATAGATATCTTACTTCAACCGATTTTTCAATAAAAGAAATTGCTTCCCGACTTGGTTTTTCCAACTTCTCCTTCTTTTGCCAGAGCGTCAAAAAATTCTGGGGTAAAACACCCCTCCAAATCCGTAATGAAGGCTAATTGTTTGGAAGTTTTACGAAAAAGAGGATTTAACTATTTAGAAATGAAGTTGTTGATTATTTATCTATGCACAAGGAAATTATAAAAAATCTTTTCTACAGCAGTTTTATTCTTAGATTAATGCTTAACTAAAACCTTGCGTGCTTTTAGATTTCTATCTTTCAAAATATAAATTCCATTTGGCATATCGGAGATCTCTGATATGCTTTTTTCTGCTATCAAGGTGCCTCCTACATTAAATATCTTGACAGTTCCATTCAATTCCTCTGGCAGTGCGACTGCAGAAGCAATATCTTGATAATGGATTTCGTCGAGCCATTTTGAAATTATGGATTTACAGTTAGATGTTTCTGAAGAGCGAATCCAAAGCGATGGTTCTACGAATTCTCCATGAGGTATCAGGCGTTTGGCATCTTCTACAACACCGCTGATTCCGGATGAATGGCTCGAGACTATCAGTCCTATTTTCTTTCCGGCCATCTTACTTCCATTTTGGAAAAGATAAGTTTGGAGAGGAGCAGCCATCTGGCTCCACCATAGGGGAGCACCTATGATGATAGTGTCATATATATCCAGATCGACATCTGCCACGTCGATCTCCGGATAAGATGCCGCATCATCCGGATTATTTCGAATAGCAGAAATCAAAGAACTCCCGATAGCATAGTTATTGGCAGCATAATTTAAGCCTTTCTCTGCGGGCTCTATCTCCACTATGTCGCATTCAATCTGACTCTTAAGTTCATTAACTATAGTTTCCACATTGTTAGTATAGCTATAATACACTACAAGTGTCTTAGCGCTCATTGCCAAAGCGCCAGCACATACAGCTAAAAAAAAGGATAATAATAGTCTTTTCATATTATATCAAATATTTTTAATTAACTTTGCCGGTACTCCCCCTACGATGGTATGATCCGAAACATCTTTCGTTACTACGGCTCCTGCTGCTACAATAGCGCCATCTCCGATAGTGACTCCTGGCAGAATTGTGACATTCGCTCCTATCCAAACTTTATTGCCGATCTTAACCGGACTGCAAGTCATATCTCCACGATGATCCGGATCTTTTGAATGATTAACGGTGCAAATCGTGCAATTATGTCCAATCAGACAGTCATTGCCTATCTCGATTCCTCCCCAATCTTGAAATTTGCATCCCATATTTATAAAGGCATGACTGCCAATTTTGATATTCTGTCCGCAATCTGTATAGAAAGGAGGGAAAAGTCCGAATCTTTCATCAAGAGGTCTTGCAATTAGTTCCGACATCAATTCCCTGATCTGTTCGGGAGTATGATATTTATTATTTATGTTAGCAGTAAGTCTCAAAGCCCGCTGACTCATAGAGTGCATGCAAAGGTGCTCTTCACTTCCGGCAGCAATTAGATTGCCATCAGATGCATATTTAAGAAATTCTTTATCCGTCATATCTTGCTATTTTAATGATGCAAAATTACATAATGTTCTTTAATTCAGGAATACCTTTCTTACGGATAAAGCTACCAATTTCATAGGACTTTACTGCTTTTCTAAAATCGACTAAACCTCTACCTCAAATTCAAACCAGCACTGCATCAGGTGAACTATCTTCCTGATGTAAATATCATCAACGATGAAAGAAAAATATTCTCAATAATTTGTATCGTAAAACGAAAATTATTAATTTT
>CAYNPB010000166.1:2383-5723 GCA_964399005.1 uncultured Sangeribacter sp. | reverse complement strand
TTTTCGAATTTATTGGCACTGCGTCGGATAAATATGCCCTTATCGGGATTTTCAACCTTAATTCCATTTAGGTTGAAATACTCTGTCGTTGTATTCTCCGGGTTGTCAATAATGATAACACCTGCAGCCTCGAAATTGACAACATCCTTTAGGGCCTCTACCATTTTATAGGCTTCGATTGCATCTTCCGGAACTATTACTTTGACTGTAGATGCTTGTTCTTCTGTCAAGGGTGCTATCCCATCAGGGGGAACGCTTGATAGAAATGTGATGGTCTTCAGGTTGGAGTAATTTTCAAAAGTAAGATAAGAGGCGTCTGTCATGGATGCTCCAATTGTAATGTTTTCTAAGGATGTCAATTCCTCAAATGGATTGAGACATACATCATCCTCTTCAGTCAAAGGATATTCCGGATGTATCCACACATAAATGTTGCGGCCCACGTAAATGTCAGTCAAGGATTTAGGTAACCATTGACCAACGGAGAGGGTCTCAGTAGCGTTTTCTTCCCAAGGATCACGTCCATATTCATATGTCGCAGTCAAATCAAAAGATATATCTTCATCTGAATCGGCAATAGTCAATTCTGTCAAATTTGAACTATAACTATTAAGAGCATATGGAGATATACGCTTCACTCCCTCTGGAATTGTAAGTGTCGTAACTGGAGTACGTGATAAAAATGCAGTTCTGATTACTTCCAGATGAGGCGGAATAATGAAGCTCTCAATTCCTGAATTTTCAAAGCAATGGCCACCAATATGAGTTACACTCGTCGGAATGTCAATTGATTCAAGTGCGGGGCAATAACGGAAATTGTTTTCATGAATTGTGGTAAGAGTGTTAGGGAGAATGATGTTTTTCAGGGAATCACAATTGCGAAAACAATCTTTTCCTATCATTTTAGTACCCTCTGAAATGGTAATTTCTCTCAAATTTCTACAGCAATAGAAAGAACGATTACCTATTGAATCAACGCTTCCGGGAATAATTATTGATTTAATTCCTGAGTAAGAAAAAACTCCATTATAATAAGGAACTCCGGGCGCGTATTCATATGAAAAAGGTTCTGTAGATTGTCCCAATTTTTTTAAGCCTTCAGGCAATGAAATAGTTTCAAGGCTTGTGCATTTATAAAAGGCTCCATCTTCAATATTTTCTAATGTGGAAGGTAGAGTCACTGAAGAAAGTTTTTCGCAGCTGCTTGCGAAATTTTTCGGTATAGTCTTAAAGTAAGATGGAACTTCGATGCTTACAAGATTGGGGGCTTTCCGAAAAGCACCCTCTCCTAATTTGACTGAATATACAGTGCCTTCGTAAGATACTTCTACAGGAATAGTGATAGACTCAAAGGTGTAAGGATAAAAAAATTCTCTCCGTTTTTCTCTATAAGCGTTGGTATTTAATTCGGCTATCTTATTTTCGTTATCAAGAAGGAAATAGAGAGTGTCATTCTCGACTTCTATTGCAGTAAACGGCGATGCTGCCATGCATTCAGAGGCCGTATACTGAAGAAAAAGCGACATCAAGATTAAAGATAATAATTTTTTCATTAGCAAGATGGTTTGAGTGACGATTAAATCGGTTAAGTTTGAAATTAGTGATATTTTCATATGAAAATTTCGTAATGCAAATTTACTGATAAATTTTCAACTTAATCGGGAGAAAGTGTGAAAAAGTATTTCTCAATTTGTGAATGATTGTTTCGTTTGCTCATACTATTAGGGGACTGCAGGGGCGGACGCACGAGCCGTGCGTCCCTACCTGAGGGTGATGGAGGCTTGATGGCGCGAGCTGAGCGCGCTTGCTACTCAATTTGCTTTAGAGGTATGGGGAATCGAGCCGAAGGCTCTCACACAAAAACAAACATTTGCTTTCAAGGGAGGGGCTTTTGGGGGTGAACACTTGGGGGTGGGGGTTGTTATTAGGATGTGAATAGATTCCTCTTAGAAGATTCCTGTGAAGACATATCTATGAAAAGATACTTATAATAAGATACCTAAAATAAGATACCTATGGAAAAGATGGCTATGAAGAAGATGCTTGTTGTGGCGATGCCGTTGCTGGTGGCTTTGGCGTTTGTGCGTCCGGATGCTAAGGCTTGGGATATTGATGCTAAGTATACCGGTCCGAAGACTATCACTACTGATACTTCTTGGCACCCTGATATTCTTCAGGGCTATGAGGCCCGATATGTGAATCAAGGGGAGCAATTTGACGGGCCTTGCCGTTCGACAATTGTCAGGCTTAAGTGTAAGAAACCTTCAAAAAAGGGTTTCCTGTATATACATGGCTTTAACGATTATTTCTTCCAGTCGGAGATGGGAGAGCGATTCGTAGATTCAGGGTATCATTTCTATGCCGTCGATCTTCGACGGTATGGAAGAAGCAAAGAGCCATGGCAGTATCCCTATAATATTCGGGATATGCGAAAATATTATGATGATATTGATTCAGCTGTAGTGCAAATGCGTAAAGACGGCATCGAAGATATCACACTTGGGGGACATTCTACCGGAGGACTCACCGTAATATCATATGGTGTAGATAAGGGTGATTCCATACCTGTGCAGAGAATAGTGACTGATTCACCTTTCCTTGCTTGGAATTTCAATTCGTTTTATCGCCATATGCTTATTCCGGGAGTGAGAAATCTGTCAGTACTCATTAAAAATGCAAAGATACCTCAGGGAAAATGCGATGGATATGCATATTCTCTATTGAAGCAGTTTGATGGGGAATGGACCTACAATACGGATTGGAAAATGATATATTCTCCTCCTGTCACATTCTCGTGGGTGGGTCAGATACAATCAACTCAAAATAGAGTAAAAAAACATGGTGACAAACTTGCTGTGCCTGTATTGATAATGCATTCAAGCCGGAAGGTGGATGGTTGCAACTATGATCCGAGTTTCCAGTATGGAGATGCAGTGCTTGATCCGCATATGATTCAGGAAGTAGGAATGAGGATAAAGAAGATGAGTCCTAATCCGGTGACTGTATGTACGATCGACTCAGGGCTACATGATCTGATACTTAGCAAGCGTCCTCATCGGGATGCGGCTTATGACTCTATATTTAGCTTTATCAAGAGATATTGAATTTAGAATCGAGCCAAAGGCTCTCACACCTTAACAAACTGCTTCTTTGGGGATAATATGCTGGATTCATGAATCGACTTATCGAGCTGAGTAGGAGTTTTTTTGCGGACGCACGAGCCGTGCGTCCCGACCGGGAGGGTTATGGCGGCTTAATGGCGCATGCGGAGCATGCTTGCTACTCAATTTGCTTTGGGAAGCATCCTGAGTGAGCTTGCAACTCAATTTGCTTTGGGGAG
>CAYNPB010000166.1:0-2283 GCA_964399005.1 uncultured Sangeribacter sp. | reverse complement strand
TTGTTGGAGTGCGCTTGCTACTCAATTTATTTGGAGGGGAGTTTTTGGTTGAGGTAGGAGTTTACGAGGTTGAGGAGGGAGTCGCGGTGTTGGGGGAGGACCCAGACTTGGAATTGGGTGAAGCTGACAGGGGTGGAGTAGTCAAGGTCGGGATATTGCTCTTTCATCTTTTGGGCAATTTTCTCATTGACTACAGAGTATTTCCAAGCGGATTTTGCAACCTTTATTGCGAGATATTCCTCACTCAACTCGGGTTCTTCAATAATCGTGATATTCCCACCGATTTCTTTCTGAAGATTTTCAAGGCGTCTTTTGGCTGCGCTACCGGTCTCTACATGTATCGTGTCGCCTTCAAGGTCGAGGGCGCTTCTTGCAGGTAGAGTACCATTGGGGTTTCTCAATTGTAAGAGGACCATCCGGTCGAGATAGACATCTCGAGTGGTAAGGAAATCTTCTTTGAGAGAATTGTCGGCCGGAAGGGATGCAAGAATATCGTATTCCCCATTAGCGACTTTAGCTATCGCGGCTTCGCGATCGATGACAGGATGCATCACGACTTTCACTCCGAGAGCATCCTGTAGGCCTTCGAGCAGCTGATAGTTGATGCCATCGATGCTGTCGTTGCCATCTTCAGAGGTGAGGACCCGATAGCTGTCAGGTCCATATACAATGGCGGCATTAATAGTGTCTTCCTTTGCTTCGGAAGCGGCTTGGGCGTGTTTCCCATTGGAGAAATGTCGCAGTCCGAACATGGCAACGATTACTATCACGAGCAGCACTGCATATACAGCTATCTGCATGGTGCGCGGTTTTGTGTCTCTTTTCATGGTTTTGTCAGTTGGCGAAATCCACGGCTAAGCCTATTTGGAATCGGCGCGGATTTATGGGGTAGTGAGGGAGTGAGAATTCATTATATCGGCTTCCGAAAAGACCCTTATTCACGTGGCTCATCATGACATAGAATCTGCAGCGGTAGAGTCGCAGGTTGACATATGCATTGCAGAATGGATATCCACCGAGCGAAGTGTCATCTTGAGGGTTGAAAGTCATCGTAGCCGGCTGATAGTTGTAACCTTTATACTTAGTGTAATAATCGCAGTCAACACCGGCCTGGACATGAAGCACTTTGAAGAGTCGGGCCTGAATGAAGAGATTGCTGTAGACGGTAAGTTGGGGTAGAGGAATGACACTATTGTTGGAGGAAACTTGCCAAGCAATACGATTGTTCCAGTTTAAAATTCCAACTTTAAAGTCTTGCTGTAGGCCCACAGACATGATCTGAACGTTTCCGCTATTCTGATGAGGGAGAAAATCGCTTCCGAAATAAATGTAGTTTTGGATATTCTCCACATCAATAGTCGCCTTAGTCCTTGTCCAAGGAATGTCAAGTGAACCTCCGAACTTAACGGAACGGATCTTGCCGAAATCATTGCTCCAGATGAAATGGTTTGAGACGTAGTGCTTTGTGAGCCAGTCGGGAGTGGTATTGTGGAAGCCTCCATGTGCTTCGATGGCAACAGTGTCGCCAAATAAAGGTATGTTGGTGAGAATCTGGCCATCAAGTTCAAGATCGCCGGCAGCATCACCACTCAGTCCAAATCTTACATCGGCGTTATATCTGAGGATAGCGCCGTGAGCCTTCTCAATTCTTCCTCCTATGAAAAGGAAATTCTGATTGTGCTTTGCATCCGGAAGTGTCGCTAAAGGAAGAGGCGTGAGTCCGGTAGATTCTTCTGAAGAAGAGTCTTGACTTCCTGAATCATCACCCTCAGGGGTCTCAATCGCGTAGCCGGCATTCGGGAGAGTGAACTGATTGAGCTGATATGTAGCATAAGCTGAAAGACCGAATTTCATCCATTTTCGGAAACCTTCGATCATGTATATACCGATAGTATTGCTGAAGCTATTGAGTTTTGCATTATCATGAGTGCCGTTTTGGTCGAAATAAATATTCTCCCAAAAATTCTGAGCCATTGTTTTCTCACTGAATTCATGGCGATAATGTCGGTAGTCAAAACTATACAGCACTTTCATCACAGGGATATAGATATCGCGTGTAAGAGTGTCATTGACTTCCTCCTCGCTCCAATATCCAATCTTATAGGCATGGTTCATATAGAATTCCGCACCGTTAAGTCGATTCTTAGCCGATGTGAGATTGGTTGGGATACTCTTATATTGCACCGAAGTGACGCCACCTTGCACGGCGGCGGGGTCGGTGATGTAGCGGTCGTCGGTGATGCCACCATTTTCAAGGTTCTGGTGGGCATATTGCTGATAGAA
>CAYNPB010000165.1:0-5741 GCA_964399005.1 uncultured Sangeribacter sp. | reverse complement strand
GCGAGCGAAATCTACCACGCCGCGCTTGTCGCTTACGCTTATTAGTGCTCTCATATTTTTAAGTTGTCTGAATTATCGGAGTTATTGGAGTAATCGGATTACTCTAATGATTTAGATGATTTTTACGCCCGGCTGGTCGGTGATTTTGCCGATGACGGAAGCTTTCTCTCCATGCTTCTCGAGGATTTCGATGGCTTTGGGGGCATCTTTCTCATCGAGGGCGAGTACCATGCCGATGCCCATGTTGAAGATGTTGAACATCTCGCGATGAGGCACCTTGCCATATTTCTCAAGGAGACGGAAGACGGGGAGAATCTCCCATGAGCCTTCTTTCACCTCTATGCCCTGGCCTTCGTGGAGGATACGGGGGATATTCTCGTCGAAACCGCCACCTGTGATGTGTGCCACTCCGTGAACGTCGACATTACGGATCACGTCGAGCACCGGCTTCACATAGATGCGTGTCGGTGTCAGGAGCATCTCGCCGAGAGTCTTGTCGCCGGTCTCCTCATATTTCTTATCAAATTCCAAGCCGGCATCAGCCACAATCTTGCGAACCAAAGAGAAACCGTTGGAGTGAACTCCTGAAGATGCTATGCCTACCAGCACGTCGCCGGTCTTCACCTTGCTTCCGTCGATAAGGTTGGCACGGTCTACGGCTCCGACTGTAAATCCTGCGATGTCATAGTCGCCGGGCTGATACATTCCGGGCATTTCGGCAGTCTCGCCGCCGATGAGGGCGCATCCTGCCTGGCGGCAACCTTCAGCCACGCCGGAGACGATAGCCTCAACTACAGCCGGTTCGTTTTTGCCTACTGCCACATAGTCGAGGAAGAATAGGGGTTCAGCGCCCTGAGCGAGCACATCGTTGACACACATTGCCACGGCGTCGATACCGATAGTGTCGTGCTTGTCTACGGCGAAAGCAATTTTCAGTTTTGTGCCCACACCGTCGGTGCCACTCACAAGGATCGGTTCCTTATATCCGAGGCTTGCGAGGTCGAACATGCCGCCGAAAGCGCCTATGTTGCCCATCACTCCCGGGCGGTTTGTGCTCGCCACATGCTTCTTGATGCGGCTTACTACTTCGTATCCGGCTTCGAGATTCACGCCGGACGCTTCATATGATTTAGCCATCTTATTAATTGAGAATTGAGAATTGAGAATTGAGAATAATTTTAATTTAGAATTTAGAATTGAGAATATTTTTAATTGAGAATCTGAGAATCTTTCTGATTGGGTTCCTTCTTTTGATTAAGCGTCTTAATGATACTGACCAGTATTCTCAGTATTTCAGAACAATCATCATTGATATTGCTGTATTGCCTCTCATCGATATATTCTGTCTGATGGAGAAGCTTTAACCAATATTCGGTCTCTCTTGCTTCCTTAAGGGCAATATTGAGCTTATTTTGAAAATCCTTTTCAGAAGATCCTTCAATTGACTCATGAACATTTGCACCTATGGAGGTACCGCTGCGTAGTATCTGCTTAGATAATACGAATTCTTTCTGTTTTTCAGTAAGGTATTTATATAAATTAACGATTCTTACTGCAAAATTAAAAGATTTATCAAGTATGGGATTGTCTTTTTGTCTAATCATAATTCTCAATTCTCCATTCTCAATTCTCCATTATTATTGAAGTATTTTACGGCGTTGGCGAAGAGGTTCTGGCGTTTGTCGCCGGAGATATTCTTCATCAGGCCGTCGTCGTATCTCTCTGAGTGACCCATCTTGCCGAGTATCTGGCCGTCTGGGCTTATGATTCCTTCAATAGCATCGGTAGAGCCATTTGGGTTGTAGGGGCTGGTCATAGTGGCGTTGCCGGCTGCATCGGCATATTGGAATGCTATCTGTCCTGCCTCTGCGAGTTGCTTTACAAGCTCGGGGCTTGCCGTAAACTTGCCCTCGCCGTGCGACACTGCGATAGAGTGGAGCTGACCGATGCTGAATCCGTCGAGCCAGGGAGAGGCGATGCTGCCTACTCGAGTCACTGCTATCTGCGAGATGTGACGGTTGATGTCGTTGCGGAAAAGTGTCGGGCTCTCGGCAGAGAGTTCGCCGATCTTTCCGAATGGGAGGAGTCCCGACTTCACGAGTGCCTGGAAACCATTGCAAATTCCTATCACAAGGCCGCCACGCTTCAGCAGACGCTCGATGGCCTCCTTCACAGTATCGTTCATGATGACACTTGCGATAAACTTACCGCTGCCGTCAGGTTCGTCGCCGAGTGAGAAGCCGCCGCTGAAAGCAAGCACGTGGCAAGCGTCGATCATCTTAGCCATTGTGGCCACCGACTCGCGTGTCTGTTCAGGAGTCAGGTTGCAGAATACACTGGTAGTGCACTCAGCACCCTCGCGGCTGAATGCGCGAATCATATCGTAGTCGCAGTTAGTGCCCGGGAATACGGGTAGGTAGACTACCGGATGCTCTACAGGCTCACCTTTCCAGACTGTCTTGTTCTCACCGGATGTTGCGTTCTCAGCAACCCCCTTGGTGTCGGCATGGTCGGGATAGATCTCATTGAAGCGCGCGCTGTTTGCTGCTTTCAATACGGAGATTTCCTTGCGTGTACCATTGATGTCGAGAATAGGATCTTCGATAGTGGCACCGATAGCCTTATACTCGCTTCCGAGCTTTTCCGGGCTTTCCACCAAGATTGCGCCATAGTTCCACTTATAGAGGTCGGCCTCCGGATATTCGATTATTGCGCCGATTTCATTGCCGAAGCTCATCTTTGCCACAGCCTCGCCGAGACCTCCGAATCCGAGTGCATAAGCAGCCTTGATGCGTCCTGCCTTGATGTCTTCGTGGATTGTGGCGAAGTTCTTCTTCAACTGATCAGTGTCCGGCATACCGTTGGGGAGGGGTTTAGCCTCAAGAAGATAGAGTGAATCGCCGGCTTCCTTGAACTCCGGACTGATCACATCGCGGGCATCTACCGGGACAATGCCGAAAGCAATCAGAGTCGGAGGCACGGAGATGTCGGCAAAAGTGCCGCTCATCGAGTCTTTTCCGCCGATGGAGGGGAGTCCGAATTCCTTCTGCATCTTAAGAGCTCCGAGAAGAGCAGCCGCGGGTTTGCCCCAAGACTTATCGGAGTGCATACGCTCGAAATATTCCTGATAGGAGAATCGCATACGGGAAGTGTCGCCACCGGCTGCCGCTACCTTAGCTACAGCCTCCACTACAGCGTAGGCAGCGCCATGGTATGGGCTCCATTCGCTTATGAAGGGATTGAAGCCGTAGGCCATCATGCTCGCTGTGTTGGTATATCCACCGGTAGGGAGTTTCTGTACGCTGACTTGTGTCTCAGTGCCTTGTGTCTTACCGCCAAATGGCATAAGCACTGTAGAGGCACCGATAGTAGAGTCAAACATCTCGATAAGTCCTTTCTGAGAAGTGACATTCTCATCGGCAAGCATCTCCTCGAAAGAGGCGGGAGCCTTGTGAGGCATATCGGAAGTGATGGCGCCGATTTTGACGGAAGCCTTGCGAGTTGCACCGGCTGAGTCGATAAACTCGCGGCTCAGGTCGGCCACTACTTCTCCATTCATCATCATGCGCATACGTCCGCGGTCGGTCACGTCGGCCACGTGAGTCACCTCAAGGTTTTCCTCATGGCAATATTTGATGAATTCCTCCATGTCTTTCTTCTCCACCACCACGCTCATGCGCTCCTGGCTTTCGCTGATGGCGAGTTCGGTGGCGTTAAGGCCGCTATATTTCACCGGCACCCGGTCAAGATAGATGTCAAGGCCATCGGCCAGCTCGCCGATTGCAACGCTGACACCGCCGGCACCGAAGTCGTTGGACTTCTTAATCAGACGAGTCACTTCCGGACGATGGAATAGACGCTCTATCTTACGCTCTTCGGGAGCATTACCTTTCTGCACCTCACTTCCGCACTGCTCGAGAGAGCTGACATTGTGCTCCTTGCTTGAACCGGTGGCTCCGCCGATGCCGTCGCGGCCTGTACGGCCACCGAACATCAGGATTACATCGCCGGCAGCCGGACGTTCGCGACGAACGTCGGCTTGCTTCACAGCTCCAACCACAGCACCTACTTCGAGGCGCTTAGCGACGTAGTTGGGGTGGAAAATCTCGCGGACATGAGTGGTGGCAAGTCCAATCTGGTTGCCATAGCTGCTATATCCGGCAGCTGCGCGCTTAGAGATGACGCGCTGCGGAAGCTTACCCTTCATAGTCTCGCTTACGGGCTTGTAGATGTCGCCGGCACCGGTCACACGCATAGCCTGATAGACATAGCTGCGTCCGCTCAGCGGGTCGCGGATAGCACCGCCGAGGCAGGTGGAAGCACCACCGAAGGGTTCTATTTCTGTAGGATGGTTGTGAGTCTCATTCTTGAACATGAGCAACCATTTTTCTTTTTCTCCATTTTCAGTGTCGACGTCGATCACTATAGAGCAAGCGTTGTTTTCCTCGCTATCTTCCTGATCGTCGAGGATGCCCTTTGCCTTTAGCCAGCGGGCGCCGATGCAAGCGAGATCCATAAGGCAAATACGCTTCTCCTCTCGGCCGAGATCCTTGCGCATCTGCTTATAGAGTTCGAGAGAGGCCTTGATGTCGTCGGCCACAGGGCTATCTTCCACTTCTATGTCGGTAAGTTCGGTCATGAAAGTGGTGTGGCGGCAGTGGTCGCTCCAATATGTATCGAGGATGCGAAGCTCAGTCTCGAGAGGATCTCTGTTTTCCTTCTTGAAGTAGTCTACTACAGTCATCAGGTCGGCATCATTCATTGCGAGTCCCATCTCCTTAATGAAATCGGGAGCTTTTTCAATGGTGATGTCGCGGAAACCTTCGAGCACTTTCACCGGAGAAGCGGTAGCGCGTTCCGGTGGGCAAAGCACTGACATATCTTTTTTGCGCGACTCCACGGCATTGATGGTGTAGTGAGCTATTTTTTCGAGATCTTCCTCAGAGACTGCGTCGTCGAAGATCATCAGTTTAGCGCTACGTATCTCAGCTTCGGAAGCGGGGTCGATCAGTTTGACGCAGTCTTCGGCAGAAGATGCACGCTGGTCGAACTGACCCGGAAGACACTCGATGGCGAGATATTTCTTTCCTTCGAGGTCAAAATCTTCGGTGACGGTGTCGGTGGCAGGTTCGCCAAAGACGCGGTATTTCGCCTCTTCTGCGAGAGCCGGGTCGACATTGAAGACATCGTAGACACAGATCAGACGGAGGTCTTTGATGTCGAGACCGAGATTTTCATTGAGTTCCCGACGGAGGCTGTCGGCTTCCACCCTGTAGGCGCCGCTTTTCTCCACGAAAATTCTCTTGTTTTTATTCATAATTGCTATAGATGTTTTGTTCAATTTAGTTCACTTGATAGCACTTTCTGAGCCTGCTTCTTTCTGAAATCAGACATTTTCTCCTCGAGGGCTTTGTCGGTGACTGCCATGATTTCAATGGCGAGAAGGGCAGCATTTTTGGCTCCGTCGATGCTTACTGTAGCCACAGGGATACCAGAAGGCATCTGCACCATCGAAAGCAGGGAGTCAAGTCCATCGAGAGTACGGGCCTTGATAGGGACGCCGATCACGGGGAGAGTAGTGAAAGCGGCGCATACGCCGGCAAGATGAGCGGCGCCACCGGCAGCGGCGATAATTGCGGCATAGCCGGCTTCGCGAGCTCCGCTGACCCAAGCCTCAAGTTCGTGAGGGGTGCGGTGTGCGCTCAGCACTTTCTTGTCGTATTCCACGCCAAATTCATCGA
>CAYNPB010000164.1:0-5774 GCA_964399005.1 uncultured Sangeribacter sp. | reverse complement strand
TACGCGCTACGTTAGTCAAGCTTATGTATCACAAGCCCTGACCTGAGCTTCGGCTCGAACCAAGTTGTCTTAGGGGGCATGATGTTGCCGCTATCAGCGATAGCAATAAGCTGATCCATAGTGACGGGATAGAGTGCAAGAGCCATCTTCATCTCTCCGCTGTCGACACGTCGCTTCAATTCCTCAAGTCCTCGGATACCCCCCACAAAGTCGATGCGCTTATCGCTGCGCAGGTCATTGATGCCGAGAATATCGCGCAGTATCAGATCGGAAGATACGGTGACGTCGAGAACTCCGATAGGATCGCTGTCATTATACGTCCCCTCCTTTGCAGTGAGAGAATACCACTTTCCTCCCAAATAAAGTGCAAAATTATGAAGACCGGTGGGATGATACGTCTCCTCTCCTTTTTCCTCCACTACAAAGTTTTCTGAGAGTTTATTGAGGAATTCCTCTTCAGAAAGTCCATTCAAGTCCTTCACGACACGGTTATAGTCTATAATGCGAAGATGTGATGCCGGGAAAGCAACTGCCATAAAGTAGTTGTACTCCTCATCCCCCTTATGATTGGGATTGTTTTTAGCTTTCTCGTTGCCCACCAGTGCAGCAGCTGCACTTCTGTGATGACCATCGGCAATATAGAGATCCGGTATCTTTTCAAATTCCTTGGTGATGGTGTCGATTGTCGCGTCGTCGTCGATCACCCAGAAAGTATGGCCAAAACCATCGGGAGCTACAAAGTCATACTCCGGTTCCCCCTTTGTCACTTCAGTAATGATTTCCTCAAGTCTCTCATTGTCGGGGAATGCAAAGAATACCGGCTCTATATTGGCATTATTGCAGCGCACATGCTTCATGCGGTCTTCTTCCTTGTCGCGACGCGTGAGCTCATGCTTCTTGATGCGGCCATTCATATAGTCGTCGACCCAGGCGCCAACTACAAATCCATACTGTGTGCGGCCATCCATTGTCTGAGCATAGATATAGTAGTTTTCCTTTTCATCCTGCACAAGCCATCCCTTGTCTTGAAAATTTAGGAAGTTTTCTACGGCTTTGTCGTAGACATCCGGATGATGCTCATCGAAGCCCGGTTCGAAATCAATCTCCGGCTTGATGATATGATAGAGTGATTTCTCATTTCCTTCCGCTTCCTTGCGTGCCTCTTCTGAATTCAGCACATCGTATGGGCGGGAGGCTACTTCCTCCACCAGATGACGGGGAGGACGGACTCCTTTGAACGGTTTTACTTTTGCCATGCTTTTGAGTATTTGTTAGTTGAATTTTGTCATTTTTCCGATTTCTCCTTCGCCGTGCAATCGGAGCATACTCCATATATGGTGATTGCAAAGCTCTCAGGTGTGAAATCTTCCGGATGCAACTGCATCACATGCCCTGCAATATGCGGGCTGTCGATCTCCCGGATCTCGCCGCACCGCTTGCACACAAGATGAATATGATTGTCATGATTCACTTCGTAAAAGGCTGAGTTCTGGCCAAATACATTCTTACTGAGAATGCCTGACTTCTCAAGAAGGTCTACTGTATTATACACAGTCGCCCTGCTCACATGATAGCCATCGTTTTCAATGGCCATATGCAATGTATCCACCTCAAAATGCGAATGCAATTCGATGGCCTTCCGTAAGATCGCGAAGCGTTCAGGCGTCTTACGATAGTGTCCTTCGTTGAGGAAGCGCGTAAATGCAGCCTCAACGGATTCGATATCATACCTTCGAGTCATAATGCAAATTTAATCATTCCAACCGAATTATCAAAATTCCGTACCGAATTTTTACTTGCCATAATCTTGGACGCAATTACTCAGCCACATTAATACAAATAACACCACTCATATCAGCTCCCAAAACGACTTTTAACTAAATTACTTTTGCCATATCCATAAAATTGACTAATTTTGCAGATTAAAAGTGTATCGCTCATGAACATTTTCAATATACGCAAAAAGAATAAGTCGAAAGACGACGACATACTTTTGATGACCGACGACCCAAAACCCCAAAATAAATGGCGGACCGGAGTCATTATTAAATGGATGTGGATTGCTTTCCTCGCTTTAGGAGGTTGCATTGCCATTTTCATGCTTATGATCTACAATGGGGTGATCGGCTATATGCCCCCTATTGAAGAACTCGAGGACCCGCACGACAAACTTGCAAGCGTAGTCTATGCTTCTGATGGAAGCACTGAACTCGGACGCTATTTCGCCGGGGCCGGCAATCGCGTCTATACTGATTATGATGCCCTCTCCCCTTATGTGATCGATGCCCTCATTGCGACAGAAGATGTGCGCTTCAAGTCGCATTCAGGAATCGATTTTATGGCTCTTGGTCGCACCATGGTGAAGACAATCATGATGGGCGACAAGTCGAGCGGTGGCGCTTCTACAATCACTCAGCAGCTCGCAAAGCAGCTCTATTCGCAGCCCAGCTCTAATATGCTTAAACGCGCCATGCAGAAGCCAATCGAATGGATGATAGCATTGAAACTGGAGAGATTCTACACCAAAGATGAGATTCTTAACATGTATCTCAACCGCTTTGACTTTCTCAATAATGCAGTCGGAATCAAAACTGCCGCCAATGTGTATTTTGGCAAAGAACCGGGCGACCTACGGTGTGAAGAAGCAGCTATGCTCGTTGGAATGCTAAAAAACCCCAGCTACTTCAATCCCCTTCGCCATCCCGAACGAACACTCAATCGCCGGAATGTCGTGCTCGACCAAATGCAGAAAGATGGGAAAATCACAAGAGAAGAGTGCGATTCCTTAAAGAATCTACCTCTCGGACTCGACTATCATAAGGTAGACCATAAGGTAGGAACAGCTCCATATCTGCGAGAGGAAATCCGCAGACTCATGACTGCAAAGAAGCCGGAACGCCCCGACAGATCTAAGTATGACAACAAGATGGCATATGATATCGCAATGGGCAACTACAATACTGATTCTACCCAGTGGGAGGAAAATCCTCTTTACGGTTGGATTGAGAAAAATCCCAAACCTGACGGCTCTCACTACAATCTATATACGGATGGTCTGAAAATATACTCTACCATCGACCTTCGTATGCAGGAATATGCCGAGGAAGCCGTAAGGAAACACCTTGGCGAAACTTTGCAGCCCGCTTTCTTCCAAGAAAAGAAAGGTCAGAAAAATGGTCCTTACACCACTAATCAGGCTGAACTCTCCACTAAGGGGGTAGAGCAACTGATCAAGAATGCCATCCGCCAGAGCGAACGCTATCGTGTCATGAAACTTGCAGGACACTCACAGGACGAAATCGACAAGGCTTTCAACACTCCCGTAGAGATGGAAATATTTGCTTATGTGAAGGAAGACGGGAAGACAGTGCCGGGAAGCAAGACTGTCACCATGACTCCGAAAGATTCCCTCTTATACATGAAGTCGATTCTGCGCACCGGCCTTATGAGCATGGACCCGCATACCGGCAACGTGAAAGCATATGTCGGTGGCCCCGACTTCCAATGGTTCCAATACGACATGGTGAGCCGTGGCAAACGCCAGATCGGATCTACGGCAAAGCCTTTCCTTTATACACTTGCAATGGAACAGGATTTCACTCCCTGCTCGCGCTTCCTCAACACTCAGCCTACGTTCAATGGCTGGAGCCCCCGCAATAGCGGAGGCGGCCATGTAGGAGAAATGGTCACCCTCCATTGGGCTCTTACAAACTCCAACAACTGGATTTCTGCACGCCTCGTCAATGAACTGAAACCCATCAATCTCGCCAATAAGATGAGGGTATTCGGCCTGACAGGGCATATCGAGGCCTATATGCCGCTTTGCCTTGGCACTGTCGATGTCCCGGTGCGCGATATGGTAGGAGCATACACTACGTTTGCCAACAAAGGAATCCGAACCGACCCGGTCTTCGTCACCCGAATTGAAGACAATCAAGGAAATCTTATCTATAATGCCACTCCACATCGCACCGAAGTGACCAACGAACAGTCTTATTGGAAGATTCTCTCGATGCTTATGAGCGTGGTGGAAAGCGGTACCGGAGCAAGCCTGCGGAGCCGCTACGGCATATCGGCTCAGATGGGTGGCAAGACCGGTACCACCAACTCTAACTCCGACAGCTGGTTTATGGGATTCACCCCCGATCTTGTGACAGGTGTATGGGTAGGAGGCGACGAACGCTACATACATTTCAACACCATGGCTCTCGGGCAGGGTGCGCGTGCCGCACTTCCGGTCTATGGCCTGTATATGCAGAAAGTGTATGCCGATAAGAGCCTTCCATATAGCCAAGACAGCAAGTTTGAGTTCCCGGCTTCTTTCGATGCTTGCAACGGAGAGGAGTGGGACAATGGCGAAGTGGAAGTGCAGACCGAAACGGTAGAAGGCATCTTCGACTAATTCGGTAAAATCTGTGAAAACGCTGAAAACGACGAAAACTAAAATTAAATAACCCATAAATTTACATCTATGGCAAAGACGCTAAAAGTAAGAGACCTGACTCTGCGTGATGGACAGCAGTCGCTGTTCGCAACTCGCCTTAAGCAGGAAAACATCGACAAACTCCTCCCTCTCTATCAGGACGCAAAGTTCTATATCATGGAGGTATGGGGCGGTGCAGTGCCCGACTCTGTGATGCGCTATCTTGGTGAAAGCCCCTGGGACCGTCTTCGTACGTGCTCTGAATATATGAAGGGCATTTCGCTCCTGAGCGCACTTTCTCGCGGACGCAACCTTTTCGGATATGTTCCCTATCCTAATAGTGTACTTGAAGGGTTCTACAAGGAAGCTATCAAGAATGGACTGAATGTGATGCGTATATTTGATGCTCTCAACGACATCAACAACATTAAGGACTCCATCAAGATGATCAACGACCTCGGTGGTATTGCTGACGCTGCCGTGTGCTACACCGTCGACCCGAAGGAAGAACCGAAAGAACCTGTGAAAAAAGGATTCTTCGCTCGTCTCTTCGGAGGCAAGGATGAACCCGAAGCTCCCGAATTGATCTTCACCGACGACTATTTTGTGGAGAAAGCTAAGGAAATGGAGCGTATCGGAGCTAAGATGATCACTCTGAAGGATATGGCCGGCCTGGTGAATCCAAGCCGCATTTTCAGCCTTATGCCTAAACTTAAACAAGCACTCAACGTGCCTGTCGATTTCCACACCCATTGCACCCCCGGCTATGGTCTTGCTTCAGTGCTTACAAGTATTATCAAGGGAGTGGATATAGTCGACACCAATATCTGGTGGTTTGGCGGCGGCTCTGCAGCTCCTGCAATTGAACTTATATGGATATTCTGCCAGAAACTCGGCATCGAGCTGGAAGTGAATATGGATGCTGTCGCAAAGATACGCAAGGGTCTTGTGGAAGCTCGTCAGAGCTTGGCAGCGTTCGACCTCAACAAAGACAAATGGCCGAAAGATTTCGATGAGGCCTATGCCGCTATGCCGGAAGAGATCAACGCTGAATTCGACCGCGCCATTGAGGCTGCCACCAACAATCGCGAGGAAGAACTCCTCGATGCCTGCCATAAGATTGAGGCTTACTTCGGATTCCCCAAGCCCAATGAGCTTGTCAAGAATGCAGAAGTGCCGGGTGGAATGTACTCAAATATGGTGGCAAATCTCCGCGCTCTCCATGCAGAAGACGTGCTCGACGAAGCCATGGCTCTCATTCCGAAGGTGCGCCGCGATGCAGGTCTCGTGCCTCTTGTCACTCCTACAAGCCAGATCGTAGGCTCACAAGCAGTTGCCCTTGCTCTCGACC
>CAYNPB010000163.1:0-5786 GCA_964399005.1 uncultured Sangeribacter sp. | reverse complement strand
TAAATGTAAGCTCCAACGCGCTTGTCAGCAACCTCAATGCGGATTTGCTGGATGGCTGCCATGAGAGTTCTTTTTTGCGAGGGAGAGGAGTTGTCACGACCAATCAAGGAAATACACTTTGGTCTCAAATCGGCATACAACCCTATCATAATGCTTTGCCAGACGGCCTAAGTGACACTTATAATTACGGTGAGGTAGTAACCTTTTCTAACGGCGACGCACGATTCGAGTTCTATTGTAGCCACCATTCGTCAAATGGCTACGGGTTGTTTTTCCGTAGTGGGTGGGGTGGAGATAAAAAAGCTTGGAAAAGATTAGCTTGCATAACAGATAACGTCGCCTCCGCCACGAAGCTCCAGACCACACGTTACATATATGAGTGCGGATTTGACGGCACGGGCAATGTCAATGGCACATTTCATTGGCGAGGGTCTGATGCCACGTTGCGAATCTACGAAATAGCCTCTGCCGTAAATTCAGACTACGGTAATGAAACGATAGGCATCCAATCCTGCTTTGACCTGCAAGACCCTATGACGAGTGCTTTCCCGTCTACATGGCCCCGCCGATGCCTTATAGCCTTGCAGCCGCGCGGTGGCCGTGTCGCTATCGGTCAGACGTCGGCCGACTATCCTCTCGACGTAAACGGCGATATTCAAGCTAAAGGTTGGCTGCGCACGACTGGCGGGAACGGGTGGTACAATCAGACGCATGGCGGCGGGTGGCACATGTCGGACGGCAATTGGATTCGTGCATGGGCAAAGCCGGTAGTAATTGGCTATGTTCAAAACGTCGGAGCCAACAGTTTTGGCGTAGGCCTTTGTGTGGAAAACGCAAACAACACCTCAGTGGAGGTTGTCGGCGGAGATTACACTATGGGACTCGGATGCCATAAAAACGGCTCGTGGTATTGGTGGAGAGGCACTGCCAGTGGCAAAAGCTACGTGATGCAGTATAACGGCTCCACTTGGAATTTTACTGGAGAGATTAAGACGAGCACGGGCGTGTATTCAGATGGCTATATGAGCTGTCTGGGCCAAAATACTGGGTCGGACAGAGCCATGAAAGACATTATCAGCGGTGTAGATTTGCCGATTGAGGTTATTGCCGGAGCGCCAGCCGTGCTATTTCGTTGGAATCACCTCGCAGGGCCGACAATGGCCGGACGCTTGGCTGTCGGCACTGTAGCCCAATATTGGGAGAAACATCTGCCGTCGGTGGTATCGTTCCGCCGCGATGGACTGCGCCACATGCTCTATGCTGAGACAGCTATGGTCGGACTTATCAACGTGGCTCGCTACACTAAAACAGAGGTTGAAACACTAAAAGAAAAAATCAAAAAACTTGAAAGCCGCATTGCGGAATTGGAAGGGAGGAACGTTGCTTAATGCCGATAGTTAATAACATTCTGACAAAGCCCGTCAACTGGAAAGAGCCTTACAACTACATAGGGCTGCTGCCGACTAACGGCGTATATGACGCCGGGGAAGTCTGCACTTCGTCGCTCGTCAACCCCGAAAGCATTAAGAAGCCAATCAAGGGCAACACAGCTTTCTACGACACGAAAGCGCAACTGCCTGACGCGGCGTTCGACGACCCAAACACATCGGGCTGGGAGGTCGTTCAGAACGGAAAGGTCGGCAGCTCGCAGGTGGTGTGCTTCAATATGCGGGTGCAGGCTATACTCGCTACCGATTGGAAGCGCATGACCGACTGGGATGGCTACAATAAAAACTCCGTCGGCCCGGGGCTTGCGTTTAACACGAGCAACATATCGGGCTACGGACAAGGCTCGGCCTTCATGGGCTCGGGCGATACCGTGCTAACTTTGACGGCAAAGGTGACGTTTCCGACTATTCGGCCGGGGGCCGTGCCTGTGGCTCCGTTAAATCCAAGCCCCGGCTATACGGTGGAGCTTGTGCGCTACGACGGCAACAACCGTATCGTGAAGTGGACGCTGCCGAAGTACGACCCCGACGGATTGGGTCTCGGTACGATTCACACCTCCGCGCAATGGGCGGAGCTTTACGGCGGCAAGACAAAGGATATAAGCATTACCGAGAGCACGGATTTACCCGTGGCCGGTTCGTCGAAAGACTACACATACTATCTCGAAATCAACGGCTGCCACCAGCGAAATGGCAAAACATATTCGGCAACGGCTCGCGCATGGAGACAGTGGCAGCGCTTCCTCGGCAACGGCGCTCCCGACCCCGCGTTGTACGAAAACATCACGCCGACGAAGACACAAAACTACGGCGATATATTCTACAGCGCCGTCAAGCGGTTGAAAGGTAGGAATACGGGTAATGCCTCGGACAATGGGCTTTACCTCCGTATAGAGGGGCTTTTTACCAGCGGAAATCCACCCAAGATAGAGGTATATGCCAATGGCACCCTCATCGCAACGTGCAATAACTCCACTACGGTTCAGTACTCTAACGGCGCCGTGGTTGGCTATGGTAATCCGCAGTTAAGCCCATATTCATACTTATTAGGCAGTCAAACGCAAACCGTGCAAGCTCTTGACTTCGAGGTGCGATGTAATTCTATTCCGTGGAATGCCTCAATCGAACTTAGAACGGTTTCAAAATTCGGCATATAATCATTTACTAACCAATATAAATCATCAAAACAATGCAGAACAACAAAGTAAAAGAAGTAACGTTGATTTCAGCAATCAACACGGTCGACAACACGGTCGACGAGCAGCGCGAGTTTGATATTCGGGCCAATGTCACCTCAACGGTAGAGCAGGTGACTGCCGTTAATTCCGGCGAGGTGCGTATTATCGATTCGGGCCAGTCACTCGCCACGTTCTCTATAAGTGAGTTTGGCGGCAACGACCAGATAAACCCGTCGGCCGGCCTCGATACGAGCGTGAAGCTGCGCGTCATCGGCGCAATCTACGACTTCATCGAGGCTGTCAAAACGCTCTACGCCGACCCTAATGCAACTGTCTAACCAATCAAACCATCAATCATTATGAAACAGATTAAAACCGTAGACGTGGCAACCCTCAATACGTTGCTCAAAGGTGCGAAAATGACAAACGGCGACACTGCCGCGAAAACCGCCCTCGTCAAAGCAATCATAGCCACAAACACCATCGCTGAGAAATACGGAGCCTTGGAGAAGACTGCTCGCGAAAAGTGTCAGCCTGCCGACTATGAAATTATGCAGGCCAAGGCTCAGCGTATCAAAGAGCTCCCGATTGACGAATTTGTAGAGCTCAATAAGAAATTTAACAACTTCGAGAACGAAGTCCGTGACGCCATCAAAGAGGATGCGGCCAAGGTTGAGCCTATTGACTTCGCTCCGTGGACTCAGGAACAGGTCGACGTGCTTATCAGCTCCAACGATTTCAACGGTGCTACGATGCTCTTCCTGCATCAGGTGCTGCTCGAGGAGAAGCCCGAAACCGATAAAAAGGCGTGACTATGGAAATAATCATTGATGCTTTCGTGTCTGAGATGGGCGAGCACTTCTTCAGGCATCTGGTGTTTCACTACACCATTGTGTTTTTCCTTTTCTTCATACCTGCTGCGCTTTCGGTAGCCGATTTGGTATATGCCATATCGACGGCTAAGCGTCTGGGCGAGCCGGTCAGAAGTCACAAACTGCGTAAGACGATGCAGAAGATACTCATGTATTGGGGCTTTCAGATAGTGACGGTCATTCTCGGCACAATCGGTTTGCTTTTCCCATGGTACAATCTGCCTTACCTTACCATTATCGCCACGGTTGCCATCGGCATTATCGAGATTAAGAGCTTTGTCGAGTGCTGGCGACGTCGTAAGGACAATATGGCGAAAATTCCGGAAACGGTTCAGGAGATAATCGAGTTTATCGGCAAGGATAAGTTTGGCGACGTAATCGAGATTATCACAAAGAGAAGCCACAAATCGCCGGAGCCGCTTTATAGCGAGGGCTTCGTGTCGTGCAGCTCTGAGGAGGGAGCACCGGTATGAAGCATTTCACCTTTACTGAGTTCGAGCGGTCGGCCACGGCGACGAAGTATGCTATTGACAATAGCATGCCGGAGACAGCTCGGAAGAATGTGGCCGCGTTGGTCGACACGGTGCTCGACCCGCTGAGGGAAGCGTGGGGCAAGCCAATCACGGTGACGAGTGGCTATCGGTGTCCGGCGCTCAATAAGGCCGTGGGCGGAGTTCCGACGTCGATGCACTTGAGCGGCCGCGCGGCCGATATAACTACGGGCAACCCGGTTGATAACCGTCGGTTGTATCAGATGGCGCAAGACATGAATCTGCCTTACTTCGAGCTCATCGGCAAAAAATATGACTTCGGCTGGTTGCACATCAGCCATAACCCCGCAAGGGAGAAACGGAGGCCGGCATGAAATCAGCTCTCACTTCTCTACTTTACGCCGTGGTTGTGGTGGCGGCCATAGCCGGGATAATGACTCTTTGCGTCCGGTGTGGCGGCGGTCGGTCGGCGCCGGTTCCGGCCGAAGCTACCTATTTCGACACCGTGCGCGTCGAAATCACGGACACGATTAAGGTTGCGGCCCCCGCTCCCTCGCATGTCGCGCAGCTGCCGGACGTAATTAAACGGTTGCCATTGTGGAGGCCGTCGGTGAATGATGGCGCCCATGAAGCGGCTACATGCGGGTCTTTCGCCCTCGATAGCGTTCACGAGTCGCTGATTTTTGCTCGGTGCTGTCTCGATAGTGTCGACGTTGTGGTTCCGATGGAGCGCAAGGTCTATACCGATTCGGCCAATTATCGCGCTGTAATCTCCGGAGCATGGGTGTCGCTCGACAGTGTCGAGGTCTATCCCCGCCGCGAGATTGTCACAATCAAGCAGCCTCCCAATCGTCGCAAACGTTGGTCTGTTGGCCCGGCCGTCGGCTTCGGCTGGGCCGGTGGCAAGTGGACGCCGATGGTCGGCGTTGTGGCGAGTTATAATTTAGTGCAATTCTAAAACGGTAAAAGTATGGAAAATCGCTCAAACGAGGTTGAGGTTGGACAGCTATACATGTCGCCCTCTATTACAGTTACTCTTAACAAAGCCGATATAGATGATGAAGTAGCCAAAGCTACGGATTATACCGGCTCAAAACTCATTAATGGAGACGAATTGGCGCGCCAAAGAATTCTGATGTCAGATGAGGACCAGAAAACCTTGACCAGATTTTGGCACGAAGCAATCGCCGTGATTAGCGAACGCTTAAAAGAAATTGTTAATTCCATCTCTGAAAATGAATCAGGAGTTCAAGTAACCTTAATAGTAAGCAAGGCTTACGATACGGCTCTCAACGCCAGTGTGGAGTCTAACTTGCGCAGCTACGCAATAGCATTCATCGTCGGGCAATGGTTTAAGTTTTGTAATAAAGATGAGGCGACAAGTTATCTCGCACAGGCAACATCCTTACTCGAGAATGCAGAGCGCATACTCTATAGCCGCCGTCGGCCCAAGCCTCCGTTCAAAGTATCTGAGATGCAACCAATAGTATAAATCTTCTAAATTAACCAACAAATGCCAGACACAACATTAGGGGCGAAGAAAAATGTTACAGTAACCATTGGGGCTGCATGGCTTCTATATGATATCATGAATGAGACATTTCTTCGTGGCCGCACAATCCAGAACGATACAAACTACAAAGAAGTAGCGAGCATGTTTGCCTCTGAGGACGAGGAAAACCGCGAGAAAATCCTCCGCTCAATCAAAAAGGGTTTCGCAGAAGTGCAAACCGAACTCGCAGAGTATCTGAACGAGGATGGAACAACAACAGACAATAGTCATTACGACGGCTCGAC
>CAYNPB010000162.1:0-5824 GCA_964399005.1 uncultured Sangeribacter sp. | reverse complement strand
ACTTCAATGTGGAGAATCTAAAGAACCGTATCGTTGAGCTTCTTCCCCCATCGCCCCCATTCTTCGGCAAGGATGCGCTGACCGACAAGCCTATGCGTTTCTTCGTCACAGAGATTATCCGCGAGAAGCTTCTACTGAACTACGATAAGGAAATACCTTACTCTGCAGAAGTTCTCGTTGAGAAATTTGAGGAAAAGGAAAATTCCATCCACATTATGGCTGTGATATATGTGGAACGCGACACCCAGAAAGGGATTATCATCGGAAAGGGTGGCGAGAAGATAAAGAAAATCGGCATCGCTGCACGTCAGGACATCGAGAAATTTTTCGACAAGAAGGTTTATCTCGAACTTTTCGTGAAGGTTGAGAAAGACTGGAGAAACCGCGAGAATAAACTTCGCCAATTCGGATATATTGAATAAAATGCGCAATGCATTATGAATTAAATAAACCATGAGCAGATTAGTAGCAATAGTAGGGCGGCCGAACGTGGGCAAATCCACGCTCTTCAACCGTTTGACGCAGACACGAGCCGCCATCGTTGATGATACTTCCGGCACTACACGCGACCGGCAGTATGGTAAGGTAGACTGGGACGGCCAGGAATTTTCAATCGTCGACACCGGAGGCTGGGTGGTCAATTCCGACGATGTCTTCGAGGAGGAAATCAACAAGCAGGTGCATATTGCCATAGAGGAGGCCGATGTGATTCTCTTCGTGGTAGATTCATCCGTAGGTGTGACCGATCTTGATGACAAGGTGGCGGCTATCCTTCGCCGTAGCAAAAAGCCGATTATCGTAGTTGCCAATAAGGAAGATAAGAGCGACTCCAAATATAATGTGGCTGAGTTTTATTCTCTCGGCCTCGGCGACCCGATTGAAGTGTCGTCGGCCAATGGCTCAGGCACCGGCGATCTCCTCGATGAGATTATCAAGGATTTCCCTGACACTCCCGATAAGGAAGACACTGAGGAGAATATCGCCAAGTTTGCCATCGTAGGGCGTCCGAACGCCGGAAAGTCTTCGCTTATCAATGCCTTCATCGGCGAGGAGCGCCATATAGTGACCGATATTGCCGGCACCACTCGCGACTCTATCTATCACCGTTATAATAAGTTTGGCTTCGACTTCTATCTCGTCGACACTGCCGGCATCCGCAAGAAGCAGAAAGTGAACGAGGATATAGAATATTACTCAGTGATACGTTCGATACGTGCTATCGAGGCGTCTGATGTGTGTATCCTTATGATTGATGCCACCCGCGGCATCGAAGGTCAGGATGCCAATATCTTCTCGCTCATTCAGAAAAATAAGAAGGGTCTCGTGGTCTGTGTCAACAAATGGGATCTCGTGGAAGACCGCAGCCTTGAGTCGCAGAAGCGTTACGAGGCGGCTATCAGAGGAAAGTTTGCCCCCTTCACCGACTTCCCTATCATATTCACTTCCGCCCTCACCAAGCAGCGTATCTTCAATGTGCTTGAGACGGCTGTTCAGGTATATGAAAACCGTCGCCGTGTGATACCTACCTCTCAGCTCAACACCTATATGCTCGAGGAAATCGCCGTCACACCACCGCCAAGCAATAAGGGTAAGTTCGTGAAGATCAAATACGTCACAATGCTTAAGGATTCCATCATACCTACATTCGTATTCTTCTGCAATCTTCCGCAGTGGGTGAAGGAGCCTTACAGACGCTTCCTTGAAAACAAGATACGTGCCAAGTGGGACTTCCACGGCACTCCTATCCAGATATTCATGCGCGAAAAATAACAAGGAGGCCGGCTTCATAGCTGGCCTTTCTTGAAGTTGTTTAAACTTATTTTTTTATTAATATTTCGTCATATTTTCGAGCAGATTTTTTCTCTCGAAGTAGGAGCGATGCGGGCATCGTGACGGATGAGAGAGGAAAAAGATGCCGAAAAGATGGCGGAAGATTAATAAAAAGAATGATATTGTTTGTTTAATTTGTAGATTTTTGAATTCGTAAATAAGTTTAAACAACTTCATTATGATTATGAAAAAGAAATTAGTGATAAGCACCGGTGCCGGTATCAGTGCCGAATCCGGAATCAAGACCTTCCGCGATGCAGGAGGGCTTTGGGAAAACTACCCCGTGATGGATGTGGCGTCGGCCGATGGTTTTAGACGTAATCCGGAACTCGTACATCAATTCTACAATCAGCGTCGCCACGACCTTCTGAAGGCGCAGCCAAATGCCGCACATAGGGCTCTCGTGGAGCTTGAGAAGTATTATGATGTCTATATCATCACTCAGAATGTAGATGATCTCCACGAGCGTGCCGGATCTAAAAATATCCTCCATCTCCATGGCGAGCTGATGAAGATCCGCTCAATAATCCATCCGGAATATGTAGAGACTCTCACCCCCGACAATCTTGACACGACTCCGGCCACTCGAGGCGCCAACGGCGACCCTATGCGCCCCCACATCGTATTCTTCCAGGAAGCTGTCCCCAATATAGAGAAGGCTATGCAGCTTGCGCATGAAGCTGATATTTTCTGCGTCATAGGCACAAGCCTCGCCGTCTACCCTGCCGCAGGCCTCATATATAGCGTGCGCCCGGGAGTCCCCATCTATTATATCGACCCCAACCCCGCAGCTACCCCCGATATCCCCGAACTTACAGTTATCCCCGAGCCTGCTACTAAAGGACTTCAGACCTTGACCCGTCTCCTCACCTCCAATGATGCGTAATAAGGATGCAAAAGACGCGTAAAATTGCACAAAAATCAGCTTCTGAGCCGATTATTAAATATTGTTAAACATTTTTAACATATGGCACTTGTTTACGCTTTTTTGCTTACCTTTGTATGTGTAAAGAGTGGCAAATGAAAATTTGCCAATAAATTCGCAATACAAATGGCAAAAATAAAAGGAGCTGTCACCGTCAATAAGGAGCGGTGCAAAGGTTGCAATCTGTGCGTGGTCGCATGCCCTACCGACACTCTGTCGCTTCAGCCTTATGAAGTCAATGACCGGGGCTACCATTTCGCCTTTATGTCTAATCCTGATGCTTGTATCGGCTGCTGCAGCTGTGCGCTCGTTTGTCCGGACGCTTGCATCGAAGTATACCGCGTGAAGTTAGATTGACTGCAACCTACAACTCAAAACTGATAACTCAATTATGGAAGAAATAAGACTAATGAAGGGTAATGAAGCGATAGCTCATGCCGCAGTCCGTTATGGTTGCGACGGCTATTTCGGCTATCCTATCACCCCTCAGTCAGAAGTGCTCGAGACCCTCGAGGCTCTTATGCCTTGGGAGACAACCGGAATGGTTGTAGTTCAGGCCGAATCTGAAGTGGCCGCCATTAACATGGTCTATGGCGGTGCTGCCACCGGCAAGGCTGTGATGACCTCTTCGTCATCACCGGGTGTCAGCCTTAAGCAAGAAGGTATCTCATACATTGCCGCCTCTTCTCTCCCGGCGTTGATTCTCAACGTGATGCGTGGAGGCCCCGGACTCGGTACTATCCAGCCCTCGCAGGCTGATTATTTCCAGTCGGTCAAAGGTGGCGGTCATGGCGATTATCATCTTATTGTGCTTGCCCCCTCTTCCGTGCAGGAAATGGCCGACTTTGTCGGTCTCGGTTTTGACCTGGCTTTCAAATACTGCAATCCTTCCATGATTCTTGCAGATGGCATCGTAGGCCAGATGATGGAGAAAGTGGTGCTCCCCGAGCAGCGTCCTCGTCGCTCTGATGAGGAGATCCGCCGCCAATGCCCATGGGCTGCTACAGGCCGCGAAGGTCGCAGGAAACGCAATGTGGTAACTTCTCTCGAACTCGAACCCTCTAAAATGGAGGTCATCAACGAGCAGCTGCAGGCTAAATACCGCCAGATTGAGGCTAATGAAACCCGTTGGGAAGAAATCGACACTGCTGATGCGGATTATCTCATCATATCTTTCGGCTCAATAGCGCGTATTTCCACCAAGGCTAAGGAGCTTGCTGAGGCAGAGGGCCTGAAAGTGGGTATAATTCGCCCCATCACTCTTTGGCCATTCCCCTCTGAGGCTATCCGAAAGGCTGCCGTAGGGAAAAAAGGTATCCTGGTGGTGGAACTCAATGCCGGACAGATGATCGAAGACGTTCGTCTTGCTGTTCACGATTCTCTCCCTGTCAAGCACTTCGGCCGTATGGGTGGCATCATCCCAAGCCCTTCCGAGATCGTAGCTGCCCTTAAAGACAAACTGATTTCAGCACCGTCCACCCTGAACCCTGACGCCTGAAACCTGAAACCTGAACCCACGAACTATGGAAATAGAAGAAATTATTAAGCCCGAAAATAAGGTTTACGCCGCTCCTGAGCTCCTCGACGAGGTCAATATGCACTATTGCCCCGGATGTAGCCACGGTGTCGTTCATAAGCTCGTAGCTGAAGTCATCGCAGAGCTTGGCATCGTGGAGAATACCGTCGGTATTTCTCCCGTAGGGTGTGCCGTATTTGCATACAACTATATTGACTGCGATTGGATTGAAGCTGCCCATGGCAGGGCTCCGGCTATTGCAACCGCTGTAAGCCGCCTTTGGCCTCAGAATGTGGTCTTCACATATCAGGGCGACGGCGACATGTCGGCCATCGGAACCGCAGAGACCATCCATGCGGCAAATCGTGGAGAAAATATCGTCATGATATTCGTCAATAATGCAATCTATGGAATGACGGGTGGACAAATGGCACCGACTACTCTCATCGGTCAGAAGACATCCACGTCACCCTATGGCCGACGCGTCGACCTCAACGGCTACCCCCTTGAGATCACTGATTTGCTTAAGGAACTTGACGGAACATGCTATGTGACGCGCCAGAGCGTCCACACTCCCGCGAATGTGAGGAAGACTAAAGCCGCTCTTGTCAAAGCATTCCGAAATGCTATCGAAAAGAAAGGCACGAGCGTGGTGGAAGTAGTCTCTACCTGCAATTCCGGTTGGAAAATGACTCCTGAAAAAGCCAACGAGTGGATGGCAGAGCATATGTTTGCAAAATATCCCCTCGGCGACCTCAAAGTATAGTCCGGATTCTAATAAAAAATATAGTCCGGATTCTAATAAATTAGTAGCAAAATGAAAACAGAAATCATAGCAGCCGGTTTTGGCGGTCAAGGTGTCCTCTCGATGGGCAAGATTCTTGCCTATTCCGGTCTTATGGATGATAAAGAAGTGACTTGGATGCCTTCTTATGGTCCGGAGCAGCGTGGAGGCACGGCCAACGTCACTGTAATCCTCAGCGACGACCGCATATCCTCTCCGGTCCTCGACACCTACGATATCGTCGTAGCTCTCAATCAGCAGAGCCTCGATAAGTTCGGACCCAAAGTGAAGCCGGGTGGAATACTCATCTACGACACTAATGGCATACATAAGCATCCCGATCGCTCAGATATCAAGGTCTTGCCAATCGGAGCAATGGATGCAGCTCTTGACCTCGGCAATACAAAAGCCTACAATATGATCGTATTGGGAGCCCTTCTTGAAGCCATGGACTATAAGATTCCGATGGAAAATGTCTTGAAAGGCCTTAAGAAATCCCTCCCGGAGCGCCATCACAACCTGATTGACCTTAACCGTCAGGCCATCGAAAAAGGCCGCACCCTCCTTTCCAATAATGCATAATGCATAATGCATAATTCATAATTCATAATTAAAGCCTATCCGATCCAAAATCGAATAGGCTTTTTTTGAATTGTATCCCAATCCCTCTTTGAGTAGTAAGCGCCCTCCGGGCGCGTCATTAAGCGAAATAGGTATCATCATTAATCGAAAGAGCTATCATCATTAATCGAAAGAGCTATCATCATTA
>CAYNPB010000161.1:4180-5877 GCA_964399005.1 uncultured Sangeribacter sp. | reverse complement strand
TGCGCAGAGAGCGCAGAGGAGCAGAGGATTCAACCGAAAGAGCTTCGCGACTCGGATATTGCAAGCTCGCAAAGCAGAACGGGCTGCTTCGCATCGCCCTGAGAGCGCAGAGAATTAGCGCAGTAACTGCGCTATGGAGATCAATTTTCGACCATGTTGGGGACTGGTCCGTATTCGTTTGCGGACATTTGGCTGTTTTGACACCACCAGATCAATAGAATGATACCACCAATCACCGGGATAAATCCTAAGAAAATCCACCATCCGCTTTTGCCTATATCATGAAGTCGCCTTACACTGAGGCCCAAGTTGGGAAGAAGAAGTGCAAGACTGACTATTCCACTTGCAATATTCAAGGCATCCTGACTCCAGCAGAAAATGATGCCTATCACCATACCAAGGATGGCATTGAAAAGCTCAAACCACCAAAATTCCGACCTGGAAGCACGGCCGCTGAAATTGCAGTAATTTTGCTGCAATGCTTTTACTATAGCTTCCTTAAATGATACTTGTCTTTGATACATAATAAATATTTTATTGGGTTATCAATAACATGAGTCACATTTCATCATGCAAATTTCGAAAAAATAGTATGCCAAAGCCTATAGATAGGTGACGGTGGTGTCGAGAGGCTTGCGGCTGAAGTGGTTAGGGAGAGGCAGGGCTCCTTCAGCCGGGAAACCGAGGGCAAGACATGTCACAATTTCTTCGTTTTTGGGCAAACTGAAAGCTTCGGCCATCTTGTCAGGATCGAAAAAATTCACCCAACAGCTGTCAACACCTACGCTTTTGGCACACAACATCATATGAGTAGTGACGATTGCTGCGTCTTCGATTCCGGAATCATATTTCTGACCCGGATATGTGTATGTATTATCCTTGTCGAATGCCACGATCAGCATAGTCGGAGCTCCATAGCGACAAGGGGTCTGCTCGTCGATAATGGCGAGACGTTCAGGTGATTGCACTACATAGACATGTTGCTCCTGATTGTTTTTCGCAGTCGGAGCCAATCGACCTGCCTCGAGAATTGTTTCGAGTTGTTCTTTGGAAATCTGACGTGAGTCAAATTTTTTACAAGAATATCTATTCTTAGCTAATTCTATGAAATCCATAACATTTATTTTAACTCATAATTCATAATGCATAATCTTTGTTAATGCATAATGCATAATTCATAATGCATAATTAGCATCGCCATATTTTAGCTTTGGGATGGTTAGCAGCCGTGGCCGTCGATACTGCATGAAGCACCTTCAGCATCCGGATTGGGCTCAAGGCCTACATCTTTGGAGTAGAGAGTGACGGTGCCATCCTCCAGAACATAACAAGGGATTCCTACATCTCCTATTTCCTTTGCTTCATCGAAAGCGGGGTTCTTGTCGCGCAGTTTAAGGAATTCCTTTAGATTTCTGACATGTTTGCCGATATCTATTACTTCAAAATTTGGATTGCCTTCCACTTGCTTCTCTACATATTCGCAATCAGGGCAAGTGTGCATTACATACATCTTTATCATAGCATAAATGTTTCTCGCAAAGTTATAAAAAAATATTGATATTCGCAAATCAGCATCAAAGAACAATAAAGGTGAACTGTAAAGAAAATGATGTGTTTATTTTATAGGGGAAAATCCCGGAGTACTTTGCTTGTAGGGCTTCGCGACGCGCGAGGACGCACGCGGAGCGTGCTTACTA
>CAYNPB010000161.1:0-4080 GCA_964399005.1 uncultured Sangeribacter sp. | reverse complement strand
ACTTTGCTTGTAGGGCTTCGCGACGCGCGAGGACGCACGCGGAGCGTGCTTACTACTCAATTAGCGACGCGCAAGGACGCACGCGGAGCGTGCTTACTACTCAATTAATGACGCGCGAGGACGCACGCGGAGCGTGCTTACTACTCAATTAGCGACGCGCGAGGACGCACGCGGAGCGTGCTTACTATTCAAGGGGTTTCGGGGTGAAGTTGGAATATCTAATAGAAAAGAAAAAAATAATAAATATTATGAAAAGTTCTACAGCAGTGTCTTCCCAGGCTGGTCCCTCGGGAGGATATTATGTGTTTTTGATAATCTACCTTGTATTGCTGAGCGCCTTTGGATCGTTTGTCAATGATATGTATCTTCCGACGCTTCCGGAAATGGTGAGGTCGTTTCACACGACTCGCCCTGTTGTTCAGTTAGGTTTGACGTTCGGTATGATCGGTCTCGGTGTCGGCGAATTAATTTTAGGGCCTCTCAGCGACCGTTTTGGACGAAAACCTATATTGATTGGAGCCCTGATAGTTTTCTGTATCGGAGCCTTTTGCAGCGTTTGGTCGAAGACCATCCATGTTTTCCTATGGTGGAGACTTGTGCAGGGTTTGGGAGCTTCAGGCGGTTATTTCCTTGCGCGTACTATTCCGGCAGACCTTTATAAAGGTCGAGCGTTGGCTAAGGTGATGGCGCTTGTGGGAGCAATCAATGGATTTGCACCGGCAAGTGCTCCTGTGATTGGTGGATTAGTAGCAAGGTCTATCGGCTGGCAGGGTATCTTCTGGATTCTTTTTGGATTCAGCGCTATACTTCTCCTTCTTACACCGGCTTTCAAGGAATCACTTCCTAAAGATCGCAGGGTTACCGGGCATTTCGGTGCTGCTTTCCATAATTATGTGGTATTGAGTAAAAACAAGCATTTCATCGTACATGTGATGCTAAAAGGAGCTGCATTAGGCGTATTGTTTGCTTATATATCTTCTGCTCCATTTATCATTCAGGATCATTATGGATTTAGCCAGCTGCAATTCGGACTGTTCATGGGCTTCAATGCTATCTTTGTGGCGTGTGGAGCTACGTTGGCCTTGCATTTCAAGCCTTTGAAACGAGCTGCTCTCTTTGGTGGTCGAGCTTTGGTGGTGATAGCAGCCGCTCAGTTTGCTTGCTACTATTTGGTCGACAATGTATGGGTGTATGAGGCGTTGAATCTCCCGATGCTATTCTGCCTGGGAATGCTCTTTACTGTGGGTAACACTTTAGCTATGAATGAGGGACGTGACTGTGCCGGGGATGCGTCAGCACTCATCGGACTTATGGGATACGTGTTTGGAGCTACGGTCAGTCCGCTTGTAGGACTTGGAGACACTATGCATTCTACGGCTATCACGATTATGGCATTGTCAATTATCGTGCTCATCTTCACGAGGATGACCAGGGTGCTACCGGCAGATTTGATGGCTACTCCTCAAAGTGCCACTCGCACACCGGAGAAGGAATAAAGATTATTTATTAACTCTACTTTCGTAAGCTCTTAAATTTCTCGCAGAGAGCGCAGAGGAGCAGAGGATTCGATTGAAAAAGCTTCGCGACTCTGTTATTGCAAGCTCGCAAAGCATGTCGGACTGCTTCGCATCGCCCGGAGTATGCAGAGAATAAGCCCGGTTCCTGCGCTTTGGGATTGCAAATCAATATATTTGAATAAGCGAAACTTAATATATGATTAGAGATATTTAAATCAGAGCCCATCCAAAAGAATTTGGGCGCACAGAAGCGTTCAAATTCTTTTGGATGGGATTATCGTATTATGACTCAAATGCTTCTTTTACCCTTATATAGTCTTTTTTTAGTGTTTTTTCTGATAGGGATTGACATCTATTGGGAGCTGGAAAGATGAAACGGTCATCATTCTCAATATCCTTAATTTCACTTAATAAGGATATCCATTTCTTTTTACATCTGGCCACTATGAATAGTGAATTACTATTCTCATAAATCCAACGTATCAACTCTTTCGTATACTTTTGAGACTCAAGTTCTTCTTTGAAGCCCTTAGGTTCCACTTCAGAAGAATACGGAATGTATTCTATCACTGCAAATTTTTTGTTTATTTCTTCAAAATCAATATCAGGGAAAGCTTTCTTGAAACGATTCTCCCAATACCAACTCTGATGAAGATTTGCTAAATCTCGAGCAGTTACCGATCCTTCATTTTTATCATCCGGTGGGAGAAAGCCATCAACTTCAAATGTCAACATCTTTCTCAAATGATTTAAGAATCCATCCTTGGCTGGGATTGGCAATTTTTGGATTATCTGTGAAATCTTATCTTGACGTTCATTACAAGCCGGATTAAGCGACAAAACGATCACTTTAGCCGTCAATGGATTACCATACCATGGAAAGACTGGTATGTTAAGGTTGAATTTTTGCTTACTCTTGTCTTTTTTCTTAGTACGTGTCTCGTTATCATCTTCTGGGTAAATCTCTGTTTCTCTGTCAATTTTAGCGTTAAATTTCTTTAATGCCTCCCTGTCTTTGGAATGTGCAAAGAATTCGCCTTCTTTATACAAGATGTCACTTTCTCCTCTATAAATTTCCTTTACATCCCATTTATTCATTTCCTTGATTTCCGAATAATCATTCTTTTTATTTTCCATCTTGGTTTTCTTTAATTATATGTTTGTAAAGTTATTTTTGTTCCATTTGAATTCGGCTCCGAGGGATTCAAGGGCTCGATATTTCCATATCTCTTTATCGAAATTTGGTGTGAATTTCGATAAAAGACATTTATCTTCATTAGAATATCCCATTGAATAACAAGATTGGAAATCCCAGCAACGGGAAGAGACCGTTTTGGGCTGCTCCTTGAAATCTAATTGATAAAAAACAGTGCCAATTCGTTCCCAACGAGCTATCATATCAGGAGATGCAAAATGATTATCCAATGGGAATGCATATAAAGCCTCCCAATCTTCTTCATTTTCACCGAGTGTGCCAAAAGCCCAGATGTCACTAAAGAGCTCGAAGTCTTCATCTGAAATTACTCTTTTTTTCCATTTACCCGATTCATCCATTACACCCAAAATAACCCTAAGCACATCTCCTGTATAGATTTGAGAGCCTTTGGAATCTTTATAGGGGGTCTCTACGCCAGCAAAGATAGCTTGATGACAAAAGCCTCGGCCATGACATTCATCACCAAAATACCTTTCCACTGCCTCTTGATTATGCTTAGATTCAAACTTCTTATCTTTAGTCCAGACGAAAAGATTACCTGACTCGTCAAAGAAAAAATCACCAAATTTTGCATATCCGAATTTATCGTTTGCTATGGCATATCTGATTGTAATCTCCGGAAGTGGATATTTAATGAGCCTCGTACCTATTAAATACTTATATTTTTCGCATAAGTCCATAAGAGTTTTATCGGTTATCACTCTGGGAGTCTTCACAGGTTCTTTAGATGGAGGACAACCGCAACATGCATCTATAAAATCATCACTGAAGACGTATGGAAACCACTTCAATGTGAAGGTGACATTTGGATATTTTCGAGCCTCTTTAAACAGCTGAGCCATTTGCTTATCTGAGTATCCGGAGTCACATCCAATCCGAGTGACGAGAAATCGGTTGTTAGGATGATTTTTCACATACTCAATAAATTCATCTACATAGGGTTTGATTTTGTCTACTCCTCCTTGTAAAATTGGAATTGCATAACACTTACCAGTGGGTCCATGACCTATCCCCCACTCTGCACCAAATTTTTGGTGAGCAATTTTCGCATCCTTGCTTTCATGATATCCTTCAGGATTACTACCAAATACAAAAATCTCACACATTGAAAGTTCCGAAACAATTTCCGGTGTTATCTTTTTTGCCATATAAAGATTTATTTTTGGCAGATTTCGGAAACGTTCCGAAAATGCAATTGTTGTAAAACAATTATAATTTCAAAAAAGTTTTGAAAAATACATTTTTTTTGCAAAGTGAAAAAATTTTATTATCTTGACAGTGAGGAATAGTATCTGAATCGAGCCGGAGGCTCTCACACATAAAACAAACTGTGCTTTTTGGGGCGGA
>CAYNPB010000160.1:0-5903 GCA_964399005.1 uncultured Sangeribacter sp. | reverse complement strand
TAATGCATAATTAATAATGCATAATTCATAATTCGTAATTCATAATTCGTAATTCATAATTGGCTTCGCCCATGCTTAAGCAAGCCATAATTATGATTAGCTATGATCTAAAGTAATTCTTAATAATTAAATATATAACATTTGAGCATTTCAGATTGTTATAACTATGTGAGTATAACCCAAAATTACTGAAAACATGAAAAATTTAAAATTCTTAGGCCTCTGCGGAGTAGCCTTTCTTCTGGCATCTTGCGGCGGTAATGGTAACAAGGAAAAAGAAGCTGAAGCAGCCGCAAATGATGCTTTTTATGCAGAGCAGCCCGTGGAAAGCGGTATTTATGACGCTACATATTTCAACATTAAAGGCAACGACCCACGTAAGGGACAATTTGATGGCCGCATTATCTATGCTTTGAGTCCGGAGCAGTCGGCTGTGTTCGTATATGAGAACGGCAACCGCACCAAAATCAAACACCTTCTCATTCTCGAACAGCCTTTCCAGAAAGCCGACAGCGTCTACACCGCTACTGACAAGACCGGCAAACCCGTGGTAGTGGGCAACGACAGCACCAACATGTATGTCAACTACATTGCCAACAATGACACTGTCACCATCACATTCAATCCTACTGCCCGAAACACTTATTCCGCAATAGAAGCCCTCACAAAAATAAAGGAAGAGGGAAGCAAATAAGAGTCTTCTTTTAATCGAACATTACATATCAAAGTGAAATGCACCCCAAAAGTCAGTCAAAGGACTTTTGGGGTGCATTCTGCTTGTTCAATTAATCTTGTGGTATCACTTCCTGCATGTATATGGCATCCAGGCTCCAGAGAGCAGCATCGTTGGTGCTGATTGGAGTTGCCTCATGCATTGGAGCCGGGACATCACTCCCTTCAAGCTTGCTAATAGTCATTCGGGGAGCCTCTGCATGTTCGGAAGTAGTGAGGAGATCATGCCAGGCTTCAGCAGCCAATTGCTTGTCGCCTCGCTTCCATGCGGAGTAAGCCTGCAGGCGAGAGACACGGAATTTATTGCGCAATATCTCGCGGGCTTTCTTCTTGTAGTGGGTGGCATGTTCAAGCCACGCATCTTCCCAATCTGCATCCGGCAGCAATTCCATCAACTCATTGTTGAGTTCGAAGCCTCCCATGATGGTCATAAGATGATTTGTAGTCTGAAGCGTCGAGTCGCACTCAGAAGTGATGATCCCGGTGGCAGGATCATATCCCAAGGCAAGGGGACCCGTAAAGAGTCGGCTCGGAAGAGCACAAATGCTCTTCATTCCGGCTTTAATTTTATCACGATAGGCAGTGTTTTCGGTCCTCTCCCACTCCGTCATCCAATTGCCGGCATATGCGAGCCAGTCAGGACCGAAACGGAGGCGCGCCGGAGCCGTGCATGGATATTGCTCACGAGGCTGGGCAAGGCGCATAGGGTCGATGGTATAAAGTTTTTGGTCGGAATCAGTCACGTCGCTCATGAGGTCGCCGAGTCGCTCATCGGCCGTGAGATAATACATGATTCGATTGAATCCGGCTTGGCTGATACGTGCCTCTTTGGCTCCGCAACCCCAGTGGCTGACGTTGTGTCGGCTACCGAGACCGGCATTCGGACCAATGTGATAGACATCCACTTCCGAGGCATGACGCGTCATTGCAGTAGCCATACGCCAAAGATCAAGGTCGGCAGTGCGAAGGAACTGATACCAAAGCCATAGATTGCTTCCGAGCTCTGTGTTATCCCAGGCATAGCCTCCAACATCATAACGCCATGAATGACGCACCGGATCGTAGGCATGCATTACGTCGCCATAATTCCAGAACCCATACCAACGGTTTTCTTCAATAGCATCCTTATAGAAACCGGCATAATCATCAAGACGATCTTCTACTTCAGCACGAGCCGGAGTAGAGCGGTCAGGGAGACCCCAAATTCCAAATGCCTTGTGGCGACGCAGATAATCAGGAGTTGGGAGCAAGACACTCTCGAGGCCGGCGGCGGCAGCCTTGGCTGCAAAATCAGCCTTGCCGCGATACCCCTCATCCGGACGTATGGTCAGACTCGATGTGCGCGCGATGCCATAGGGTGTGCTCATACCTTCCTGCACATCCTCATAGCTTGAATTGAGTCCGTGAGGGCGATCATCATAATGACGCAGGTCCATCGGGGCAGCGTCAGGATTCCATAGCCATGCTGTAACAGTGGCTTTTGGTGAACGTGCGCCAGCCACTTCCAATCCTGAAGGACATGACTGCCAAAAGTCTTTCATTGTAAGTGCAATGCCCCCTGTCACATCTCCTGCATACACCGAACCTTGGGCGCGATGACCACCGAAAGTGCCAATCCATGGAGATTCGGAGGTTGCCTTCTTTCGTATGGCGTACCCATCCGGACCCTTCTGGGAAAGACGGAAACCATCCCATTCAGCCCATTCATCTATAAGCTTTTGTCCAGCTTCGTCAAACTCAGCATAGTCGAATACCTTTTCGCCTCTCATTTGCATTTCCTGAACAGAGGGTTCAAACTTGCCGGAGACTGGATTGCGTAGCACACGACGCCCTACGAGAGGCTGTACCGGCTCGCTCCACACTCCGCCATCGGCCGTGGCAAAAGCCACATGGCGGTTGTAGGTACGTTCGCGCATCGGGACATCAAAAGCAACCCCAAGGGCCGAAATGAAATCCTTATCTTGATCTCCATCGAAGATAAATGAATGTGTCATCTTAATTTCAGGACTCGTGCCATAAGCACTAAGTCTGATTGTCCAGGGAAGCCATTCACGACCGTCGGCATTGCGGTGGACACCTTTTAACATTACGACCGCTCGCTCTGCACCATTACGTTCGATTCCGGAATAGAGCAATCGGCTCTTCATATCGCATGCTCTGACAGTTCCTTCATTTGGAGAATCTTTTACGCTACCTACAAGGCGTCCGTCGACGGCAGTAGTAACGCCTGCAGTGACAATAGAGTCAATTATATTTTCAATGACTTGATCCGATGAAGACACTTTCGGGATATAGACCGTGGAGTTTCCGGCACGCACCATGATACGCTTGCCGTCGTCTTCTGCGAGAAGTTCCTTTTTTTCTTTCTTGGAAGATTTTCGGTTTTGGTTGCCGATGCGCACTGTGAGATTGGACGCATTGGCAGGGATTGTGCCTGAGACAGCAGCCCACTTCACAGTGCCGTCGGGCCAGTAAGCCAACGGCCAACTCTCAGTAGGAAGTTCCGAACCGTCAGAAGCAATGTTGAGTGGTGTAGTCCTGGAGACCGCGCCGGCATCAAAGGGAACACCAAACGCAACCGGGACGTCTGATTGTGGAGCTGCGCCTACCCATGCGAGGGGCACTTCTTTCTCCTGAAGGGGTTGGCAGGAATAAGAGAAGTTGGTCAGACGGGTACGGCTCAGAGTTGTGCGGAATGCAAACCACCCCTCGGTGAGCGGTTCGGGATCTCGGAAATCGACCAATCTCTCGCCGTCGATGAAATATTGGGTGCGGAGACCGTCGTGAGTAATCTTGATGTGATACCATTTGCCTGGTTTCAGCAGATGATCAGCATCTGTGTATTCGGTGATTATTGCCGGGCGATAATCGGCATCATCCACTCCCCTTTCATCTCCGTTGTAGCGACGAAAACGGGTAGTTGAGTTGTGATTGCCGCCATAGCCAAGATAGTATAGTTGGAGTGTGTAGGAATTCAGGAACTTGCCTCCTCGTTTTTTGAGATTTGTCCAAGGATTCGGGGCATTAGGGTCTGAAGCCATCCAGAAGCAATTGAGGTCGCTGAGACGGTCGTCAGAACTTTCCGTCACAACCTGCGCATCATATTCGATCACAGTGCGTCCGCTCATCTTATCCTTCCGCCACACGCTAAGCCCTTTTGGGGCTACGAATTCAGCCGTGTCGCCACGAAAAGTCACGGTGCAAGGTCCTTCCGACTCTATCACCCAATATTTCTTGAATTCTTTTGCATTTAGTCCGGAGACGCATTTATCTGCGGCTACGGTTGTAACGCTCGTTAAGAGCAAAGCGAGAAGAGAAAGGAGTCTTACAAAGTTTCGATTCATGTCAGGTAGCTATTAAGTTCTGCAAAGATAATAAAACTATCTGACATATGAAAACCCGTGATTACAATGTCACCCTAAAGGGGAGAGAAATTGCTAAAACTCTACCCTTAAGGGCGACAATTATTCACATTAGGAGTGGAGGAGTCGGATTATTTGAAGATGAGAGGAGCGAAGTTGTAGAGGCTTTCTCGCCATACGGGCCAGGTGTGGCCACCGGGAGTCTCAAAGTAGTCGTATTTGATGCCGATCTCATCAAATTTGCCTCGCATCACTCTGCAGTTTTCATATGCGATATCCTCTTTCCCTCCCATTGAGAGCCAGAACACTTTAAGCTGATCGTTGAATTTATCTTTGTTTTCCTTGAGAATGTCGTAATATTTCCCTGCATCCATCATTCCTCCGAATGGATTTGGATTAGCAAACCATCCTGAGCTGAACACACCTAAATAGGCAAACTTGTCAAGGTTTGGGATTCCGGTATTAAGAGTCTGAATGCCACCCATGGAGAGTCCGGCAAGAGCACGGTTTTCACGTCCGGGTTTAACACGGAAATTCTTCTCAGTCATTGGGATCACATCGTTCAAAAGTTCTTTTTCAAAATCAGAAGTGTTTCCGTCGGCCATCACGATTATCATAGGAGTAGCTTTCCCCTGGGCAATGAGATTGTCCATTATGATGTCGGTGAGCCCTTGAGTGGCCCAGCCTCTCTCATCCTCGCCACCTCCATGCTGGAGATAAAGCACAGGATACGATTCATTTGAAGCATCATAGCCCGGAGGACAATAGATGTAGGCACGTCGCCAGTCGCCGGCGGTAGTGGAATAATAACGTTTCATCCTCACATCGCCATGAGGGACATCGGCGATATAGAAACGGTTGTCGCCAGCGGGATAGGGAATCTCGACTCCACTTGCATCCATGCTGCACCCATAGAAAGACTCGCTGGCCGGATCAGCGACCTGAACATCATCGATCACGAGGAAATAGTAATGGAAACCGGGAGTGAGAGGGTCAGTGATGCCATGCCATTCGCCATCTGCATTTTTCACGAGATCGTATTTCTTTCCGAGATCGATCTGCACTTTCTGAGCATTGGGAGCCTTTACCTTAAACTCCATGCGATTGTCGGGAAGGAGACGAGGATACTGAGCGTTGCGAACATTGAGGATTCCGCGCTTACCGGGGAGGGTTGACTCATCAGGGCGCTGGTGGAACTGCGCGCTGACGGGATTCAGACACGTTCCCGCTATAGCGAGCAACGTGATAACTAATAGTTTTTTCATGATTTGGTAAGATTTAAGATGTGTTATGCTAACGACTACAAAGTTAGCTAAAAGAATCTGAATTTACAAGCTTAGCCTCATAAATCGGGATTTTCTATTGCGAGGGATGAGATTCCTGTGTTGGAAGATGCTATGTAAGCACCTAATCTGTGCTCTCCTCGTTGACAATCGGTTGCAATAAATTTTTCACCTATGATAAGAGTATCTATGCTGAAAGTATCGAGCGGCCGGAGTTTTATATTTGTTGCATTAATCACTTCAAAAATATTGGGGTGTCTGATTTTCTTTATTCTGATCCACTTTATAGTATTTATCCGGATCCATTCTACTTTAATGATTGAGCCAAGTTTTAAGTTGGCAGGAATCACTAATCTTGTAGTGGAGAAATTTGAGTCGTCTACTTTATAGAGAGAGCAGAATTCATCCCAATCTCGAAATCCAACATATCGGGCCAAAACCGAAAGCGTAGTGTAGGTGGCGTTGTATTCTGACCTTACATAACCCCAGAATCTTTTGAGAGTTGACACTCCTAACTTCCTTTTAG
>CAYNPB010000159.1:0-5984 GCA_964399005.1 uncultured Sangeribacter sp. | reverse complement strand
TCCTTAACGCTCTCTTTAATTGCTTCGACTGCTTGCTGACGTATTTGTGCTTTAATTTCTTTCTTTTGAAGATCAGAGAAAGAAGAAACACCGGGGACAGTAATCGTGGCGATAGCCTCCTGAACAGCCTTGCCAACCAGCTTTACAACCTTATCGGCTTTCTCTCCGATCTGTTCCTTAACTTTGGCAATGCGCTGTTCAATCTTCTGCTGAGTGGTGGTAGGGGTTGTTTCCACCTTTGCCCCACGGTCGCGCTCGTCGGGTTCGTCAAGTTCGATATACGAAAGTTTCTGAAGCACGGAGTTACCTTTCTGCGCTTCCTCAATTACTTTCTCGAAATTGTCGTGAGCAATAACAGTTAGGGTATCTACATCTTTATTGCCAGTGCGACGTCCGCCGTATGGGAGTCGCAGACCGCGTCCGATAGTCTGCTCGATGAGTACGGCAGCCTCGGCAGCACGGAGTGGAATAATCGTGTAAAGGTTATTTACATCCCATCCCTCTTTGAGCATATTGACGTGGACGACAATTTCAATTTCGTTGTCGGGCGACTCCAGAGCCACAAATTGTCGAGAAATATCATCGTCTTTCTTTGTGGAGCTGTCAATCTGCAAAACCTTCCCACGATATTTTCCGTGGAAAATACGGTCGCTCTCCAGTAGTTCCTTTACGGCTTGTGCATGAGCAATATCCTTGCAAGCAACAAGGATAAAAGGCTTTACAACCGGCTTGCCATTCTGACGAGCATAGAGTTCAATAGCGGCTTTTGTCCGCTCATGAACGGTAATACTGTCTTCGAGTTTAATTATTTCAATTTCATCAGGCGTGAAATTCGCCTTGTTGAAATTTCTTGACTTGGCAATAGCCGGATTCTTGACATAAAGCCCCTCGTCGAGTGCTTCCGCAAGGTTGTATTCAAACACAATATTTTTGAACGCCTTACCCTTTTCATCAAAAGGTGTGGCGGTCATTTCCAGACCGAGAACCGGGCGAAGTTCGTTGATAGCCTTCTTGGAAGCGTCGGCGTGGTAGCGATGCGCTTCATCCATAAGCACTACAAGATCGGGCAGTCCGGCAAGATAGGAAAAGTAAGACTCTCCGAGATATTCGGAAAGGCGGCGCATCTTGGGCGTCCCTTTGCTCCCCTCTTTACTGTCTTTATTGAATTTCGAGATATTGAAGATGTTGATTTCAACATCTGAAAACAAATGTCCCGGACGGTCGGTATAAGTATCGCCTGTAACTATGTTCGGTGGTGAAGCGACAAACTCGGATATACCTTTGAAAACGTATTTATCGTAGGTAGTATCTCCGAAGTCTCGTATCAACTTCTCGTAGAGAGTTAAATTCGGAGCGAGAATGAAGAAATGTTTGATACCTTTCTTCAGATATAGGTAGGCAATTATAGCACCCATCAGGCGTGTTTTTCCGATGCCGGTGGCTATGGAAAAAGCGAGCGAGGGGAAGTCGCGGTCAAAACTTTTTACTGTCGGCACTATGGACTTCACTTTTGCAAGCTCGGCGGAGATAAACATTTCAAGCATATCCGGGTCTGTCGGTGGCTTCTGCAATGAAAGTTTGTCGGTCAGACGAGCGGTAAGCTCTAACGCTTTCGCTAGTGGCTTGCGAAGCGATAAACGTTGACGTATGTAGTAAACTTGTGAATCCATAAAATTTATAATTCCGAAGGAAGATAGAATTGATCTACGTCATTTAGTAAAATGATAGGAATGTTACCATCTGCTTGGTAGATGGATAATACAGGGGTCATATTCTGAGATACTCTTTCTGCCATAGGGTCTTGAATATAGATTTTTCTCAAATTTGGCATATTATTGAATAATGCACGATCAATTCTCCTGTTGAAATAGGGGAATGTATATCCTATTACAACAAGAACTTCTGCATCTTGAATTTGAGCAAAAACATCTTTGAGATACCTACAGTCGTCATCAACCTCCCAAGCAAATCGAAGATAACACTCGGTTGTGGACATATGGTATATTCCTGATAGTTCAGACACAAATTCTTTCTTGTCCGAAACATAAGGATTACCTATACGAGTAAAGGAACCATAATATTCAAGCATAGCAGAGCCATTAAGCTTGTATATTTTTCCATTGGCAGTTTCAAAGTCATGAGATTCCGTTATTCCTAACTGTTTTCTGACATTTCTCCAAAAGTCTTCCGAGGGATTGGTAGTCGGATTATATTCACGATAGGCAATCTCAATTTGGCTATCATAGTTCCATGTCAAGATTGTTATGTCATCTGGAATCCGTTTTGCTGGGTACGTAAGTACGTTTGCAAGAAAAGCGTCGTAACGTTTATCAGCAGGATAAATGACTTGCATCATGATAAAGAATGCACTCAGAATCCGTTTAAGCCGATTGAACTCAGTATGGTTTTCTTGTAAAAAAAGCTGCTTTGCCAATGTATCTATTGTCATGTGACGTTCAGCTTCCTTTTTTAACCATACTAAGTCTTTGATAAAGTTACCGACAAAATTGCCTTTCGCCTGATAGTCCGGATCAATCTCTTTTAAAGATTTGACGAGCATATCAATTTCTCGGTTGATTTCATTAACCACGGGTATCCCTTCATCAATAGAATATTTGCCACTAGGAGATTGACCATCCATTGTTCGATGGATAATTTCACTTCTCTTACCATAACTGGCTCCTGCACCAAGAAGATATACGACTCTACTCATTAGTCAAAAAGTGATGGGGTTATTTGTTCATTACTCGAAAACTCGGGGGTTTCATCATTTTCGATCTCGGGATTGAAATCATCACATTCGTCATCGTCAATGTCGGGGACGGAAATAATGTTGAGAGAATAGTCGTCGCGGTCGAACTCGCAGGTGTCGAGAAGTACCTTTGGGATTTTCTTGATTGTGATGTTTGAGTAGCGGTTGCGACATTCCGGTTGGAACTTTGTACAGCATATGAGCAATGATTCATTCTCACCCATTTGGTCGTGAATAGCTTCGAGAGCTTCCGAAGTAAGCAGTTGGGTGGTTGTGAATATAAAGTCATGCTCGGAGCTGCGTCCTTGCTTCCAATACAATTCCTCGTCGGGTGCGTAAGTGAAGCCTTGATGTTTAGCCATGGCGGCGGCGAGCATATCAGCATTATACTCCTTGTTGATAACAAGATTGTTGTGCTTGTCGTGATTGAGAAGGCTTGGTGCAAGTTCATAGAAGTTAAAACCACCACCACCTTCCCAATTTTGCGATTTTGAAATTCCTCCTTGCTCACCCTTAATTACTTTATTCATGCGTACCGCGCAATGAGAATATGCGTGATCTCCTAACTCAACACCTATCCATCGACGTCCCATTTTGTGAGCAACCGCAGCAGTGGTGCCACTACCTAGAAAACTATCTAGAATTATATCGCCAGGTTCGGTCGACATCTCAATAATTCTTTTCAAAAGTTGTTCTGGCTTTTTCCCTCTAGGGAAATATACGTCCCCCTCACGAGCTATATCTGCTTTGGGTATCTCGGAATGTGTCCAAAGTGTGGTCATCTTCTGGGACTTTACAACCTTATCCTCAACCACAGAAGCAGTATCTGAAAGAAATGAAAGTAATTCATTATTAAAATAATACAAGGATGTTTCAGTATTTTCATATTTACCTCTGCTTGGAGTATATTCCACTGAATACAAGCAATCCTTATCCATATCAGCAATAATATCGTTTTGGAATTTATTTTCCTTTTGTACGCGATTCCCCCTAAAAATATTTTTAAGGTTGTCGGCGTACACTTGCATTATTTCTGATTTTACCTTGTCAAGATTCTTTAATGAAATTGATTCAATCTTATAACCAATATGTTTATATACTTTTACGGGTAAGCCATTTGATTTAGACTTAAATTCCTTTACAAGAATTTTTGTTCCATAATCAGTTATCATACGATTATAACGTTTCATTATATTGGATTCAAGCTCGGAATAAATAAGATTATTCTTATCCGGTAAAGTACCTTTCTTATATAATAAAATATGTTCAGTAGTATTCACAAGATATCCTCCTTGCCCTAATCCAGCCACTCCAGAACGTTCATATGTTATATGTGCCACAAAATTCTTTCTTGAAAATATAGAATCAAGCACAATCTTACAATAATGCACTTCTTCATCATCTAAATGTACCCATAGCATACCGTCTTCGGTAAGTAATTTATACATAGAAATGAAACGGTGATACATCAAATTCAACCATATAGAGTGCTCAATATTATCATCATAATATTCAAATGCCTGACCTGTATTAAACGGGGGATCTATGTATATACATTTGACAGCACCAGTAAAGTTTTCTTCGAGTGCACGGAGCGCAAGAAGATTATCGCCGTGAATAAGCATATTGCCCGGCCATGGTTTCCCATTGGGAAGAGTGCCTGTTTCTACTTCCCCATAACTGTGTTCAGGGTCATAGAGAAGTAAGCGTGGCTCAATGGCAGGTGTCTCCTTGTCCTTATCTATCCACGTCAATTCCAATTTATTTATCCTGTTCTGTGCCATACTATATTATCTAATGAATAAGGAAGTAAGAAGATTAGCACCAACACTGACACCAAAGTTTTGCAGTAGATCAAGCATTCTAGATCGTTTTGAGCCTTTGGGTGAATTAGAATTTATAATCTCTTTTATTTGCTCAATTTGTTCATCTGTAAAATCTTCATTAAGATGTTCAAGAACAAATTCGATATTTTGAGATTGTGTTTGATTCTGGTTTTGTGTATTTACAACACTTACCATAGGGGAGTTTTGCGAATTTTGCGGCTGACACATAGAGGGGAATTGTTTAATTGCTTTTAACAAGCCTACTAACATCTTAAGGTCAGGATTTAGTAAATTTGAAATATCAATTTGTTGAAATTTTATATATGCAATATCATTGGGATAATATATCCCAAGAAATCTTGTGCATTTTTGAATCCACAACGATAAACCAGATAAATCGTTCACTTTAACAGACGGGGAAAATTCGACTAAACAACCGTTCTGGTAGCCAACATGTTGAGGTATCCGAGTAATTTCATATTTTTCGGCTTCTTTTATCAAGTTGTCAAGTAATTCTTCGCAACTCATACGATCTTCCAATGAAAGGTTACTAATTTAGATTGCTCAATCTTTTGGGCGAGCATATCACTTTTTCTTTTTGGAAAGGATTTTCTTTTCGTCGGCTTTGAGGCGACGTTCCACTTTCTTGATGTCTTCTGCCGGTGGAAGTGCTTCGGGACGTATACCCCGGTCAAGGAGCATATCGCGGACTGCAGAGTTGTTGTCAATGTGTTCGCGCTCAATGTTGACTTGTCCGCGAAGGTCTTTTTGCTGAACATTTACCGACGTCATTTCAGCGGCGAAATCTTTTGCTTTGATAGCCAATGTGGAAAGGAAGTCGGCAAGCGGTCGCTTTTCGGGTGCACCAACTCGACGTTTCATCATCGCCGTATTGAGTCCGAACAAGGCTTGGTCTCCTTTAGCGCGAATAACAGCAAAACCTTTATTGTCGACTCCGCGCTCATAAAGCACACCGGAAAGATGATGCTCGGTATCGGCGAGTTTGGCGCGAGCCTGAACGCGTTCATAATCAAGAAGTCGCTGATGCACAAGCTCGGCACGACGAGTTTGAACAGCAAAATAGTTTTGAGCAAAAGCGATTTCCGGCTTGCGAGGGTCGCCATTTTGTGCTACAAGATAGCAGGCGTAGCGCGTTAGCATTACGTCATCTATCTGACGTTCAGCACCTTTGGGCATAGGTATCGTTTTGCTGACGTCAGCAAAATGATGCGATACTATTTCTCCGGCGTTTTCTGCTGATTCTTTGGCTTTTTCTATGATAGACTGAAAGTTACGCCACTGCACATAACCCATAACAGGGGCAAGTTCTCGGGCACTCCAACACTCCACGCCTTCATATTCTATGGCTATGGACTCAAAACTATCAAAGAGATTTTTTATTTCTT
>CAYNPB010000158.1:0-6012 GCA_964399005.1 uncultured Sangeribacter sp. | reverse complement strand
GGCATCAAGGGCTGATTTTTATTGAAAGAGCACAAAAACTCTACTGTATCTTTACCTTCCGGGGTCAATTTACCGATGGTAAGATTTACTCTGAATCTAAGATTTTTCAATCCGAGGGGACGAGCATCCTCTGTAAGCATAGCTCCGAATCTTTCCGCTGCTTCGATTCTTGAGTCGCTTATTATGGAAGCCTTTTCCTTCAACACCTCACCGAGTTTGCGCGCTTCGGTCTCCAATTCGTTGAGTTCTTCCAATTTATCAGATCCTCCGACATTTTCATTTTTCAAGGAATCAAAAAGGCTGACCAAACCATTGAAGTCTGCAACCTTAAATCTCTTCACTGCATCATACAATTCCTTAAGGCGAGCATCTACCTTTGAAAGTCGCGCAGGGTCGGATTCTATACCGGAAGCGATCTTTGAAAGGCTTTCGCCTATATCTTTGAGTTCGATATAGACATTCCTGAGCCTCTCGAGAAGTCCGGGTTGGGATTCATCTTCTATGGATTCAAAAAGAGAAAAGTCAATGCCGTCGATGCTTGCTCCAGCCTCTCCTATCATTGAGAGAGCTGAAGTCTCCGCGCTGCTTATCAGGTAGGAAGCTTGATTGAGCCTGCTTCTTAGGTCGTCGGCATCTGAGAGGATGTCATATTCTTTCTCCACTTCCTCCAGTTCCCCTTTTTTAGGATTGATCTTTGAGAGCTGTTCGAGTTGAAATGCACGCAATTCTCGATTTTCGCGATTCTTTTCCATCGAATCGCGAAGTTGCTTGATGCGCCTTCTTAGTCCGGCAAATTTTGCGAAATCCTTTTTATAGTCGGCAAGAATATCAGCATTCTCGGCTATAGAGTCAAGAATGTTAAGTTGATATTCCGGCTTGGATAGAAGGCGGTTGGAATGTTGGGAATGAATATCTACGAGCCCGCCGGCTACCTCCGTAAGGAGGGGCAAAGTCACCGGAGTGTCATTAATAAATGCACGACTTCGTCCGTTGGCTGCGATCTCTCTTCTTACGATTATTTGTCCATCATTCCAATCAAGGTCATTCAGCTCAAACAGATCTTTAAGATTTGGCGCCACATTGTCAAACACCCCCTCAATGACAGCCTTACCCTCACGATTAGCAAGAACCTTACTGTCTGCTCTTTCGCCCATTAGTAGGGATATAGCTCCCATCATGACAGATTTGCCTGCACCGGTCTCTCCGGTCAGAATTGTCAGTCCTTCATTGAGGGTAAGTTCTACGCTGTCGATGAGTGCGTAGTTGGATATTGAGAGTTGTCTGATCATCTGTTGTTTCTCTGAAATTATATGAGAATGTGTGTCTTCTTAGTTATTCTCTTCCCCTTTTCTTATTTTAGTCAGTCGGTCATTTTCAGCTGGATAGATAGGCTGCAGGAGTTTGTAGACTAACTCCCGTTCAGTCTGCGGTGCTTTTGAATACACATTGACTAATTCATCCATTTTTGAATCCCGAAATATTGATAGAGCAGCCGACATTGGATCTGCTTTATAGACGGTCTCGATAGCATTGAGTGATGATGTGATGGAAGCTCTTCCTTTGTCGGGGGATGTCACCATTTCATCAAGGCCTTTCCTATGGTAGTCGTAAAGCATCTGACGATAGGCTGATGTAGATGGAGACGTAAACGATGTCAGCACACCACTCCTGTTTTTAGGATCTTCAAAAGCTTTCCACCCCACTTCTCCAAGGCTCTGCGCAGCCTGAACAACACTTGCTGCTCTTTCATAAAAGGGCTCTCCACCCATAGGTGAGAAACTGTCAAAGTCGAGTGCCAGGAAAAGATAAGCGTAGTAATTTAGAATGGCAGTCAGATTATTGTCGATTGTTGTGGCGTTGAAGATCAGCGGTTCACCTTCCCTATATTCGAAACTCAGTTTATTATCCTTAAAGTTGAAAAGTGTCGTAGTGTAAGTCGAGTTATATACTGGACGGGAAAGCTGCACCTGAAGGTCGCCGGTGATGCGGTCGTCAGTATATTCGCTTACTGTAAGGTAAAGACGGCAATCGAGTTTCTCATTGTTGGCGAAAGTGGCATTTGAGAATTTGGTCTCATTCATATATTCAGTCATCGCTTGCTGCAATGACTGGAACACTGATTTTGAGCCACCCTCGATTTTCTGAGCATTCACTTCCACTGTGCAGTTGAGTTCCTGAGCAGATGCAAGTGATGATGTCATCATCGCAGCGGTTGCCAATGCATATTTCACTATCCTCTTTGCCTTCATTATTAATTAATTATCCGTTAAAATCTTCGGACTCCTATTATATCTTCCACCTGGTCGATAATGTCGCTTGCCACTTCCTTTTTGCTTTTAGCCGGGAATTCGGTTTCTGCCCCATCTTTCTTAATGACCGTCACCTGATTGGTGTCTTTGTTAAATCCGGCAAGCGGATTGCGGAGAGAATTGAGCACTATCATGTCAAGAGATTTTTTTCTCATTTTTTCTAATGCATATTCGAGCTCGTGGTCGGTCTCAAGTGCGAATCCAACAAGAACCTTATCACCTTTCTTTGCACCTAAAGTAGCCGCAATATCCGGATTTTTCACAAGTTTTAGGGTCAGTCCATCCGTCTTCTCACGTTTGATTTTTGTGTCGTGACATTCTTCCGGAGCATAGTCAGCCACAGCAGCTGAAAGAATTGCCACATTGCATTCGTCAAATTCCTTCTCGACTGCTTCAAGCATCTGCCTGGCACTTCTGACATCAACCCTCTTTATAGCAGTGTTGGAAGTATTAAGGGATACCGGACCTGTGACCAATGTCACCTCCGCACCTCTTGAAGCCGCTTCTTCCGCAATTGCAAATCCCATCTTTCCACTCGAGTAATTTCCAATAAAGCGAACGGGATCTATATCCTCATAAGTAGGACCAGCAGTGACAAGTATCTTTTTGCCTTTAAGACTCTCCTTAAGAGAGAAATAGCGCACTACCCTCTTTAAAATCTCTTCCGGTTCCTCCATTCTCCCTTTCCCTGTGAGGTGGCTTGCAAGTTCTCCGGAAGCTGGCTGAATTATCTCCACGCCATCGTCTGCAAGAGTGGATATGTTGCGTTGAGTCGACGGATGAGCCCACATATCGAGATCCATGGCAGGAGCCACCATAACATGACTCTTTGCAGAGAGATAGGTGGTGATGAGCATATTATCTGCCACTCCATTGGCCATCTTCCCTATGGTAGACGCAGTGGCAGGAGCAATTACCATCAGGTCTGACCAAAGTCCCAGATCAACATGGGAATGCCATTCGCCGGTATTGGCAGCGAAAAATTCCGAAACCACGGGTTTCCCACTCAAGGCGGCAAGAGTGGCGGGTGTGATAAATTCCTTGCCATTAGGAGTGATGACTACCTGCACTTCTGCTCCCGCCTTTATGAAAAGGCGAAGCAGATAAGCACTCTTATAGGCTGCTATACCGCCGGAGATTCCAAGCACAATATGCTTTCCGTTCAAACTTTTTCCTTCCATAACCACAGAACCTAAAGCAGAATTTTTTATTTCTTCATGAATTCATATTGCAGTCTTCGAAGCTGATCCTTAGTCTCCTTAGGAAAATCGCCTTGCATGATCCACTGAATGAAACCCGGTTCGAAACGTACTACATCCTTTACTTTTCTTCCTTTGTTTTTCCCGAAGTTGAATATAGGCTCGTGATTGTCGTCATAGATCATACGCCCGGCGAGATCCACGTTTCTGCCCCCACTTGAGAATTCTGCAAGTGACTTCACATCGTTCTTAAGCTCAGGGTATTTGTCGAGTTGACTCAGAAGCACTTCATAAGTTGCTCTTGTGTCGGCTGAAGCTGAATGGGCATCCGTAAGGTCTTTGCCGCAATAGAATCGATAAGCTGCCACGAGAGTACGCTGTTCCATCTTATGGAATATGCCTTGCACATCAATGAAATTTCTCCCGGCTACATCAAACTGGAGTCCGGCGCGTCCGAATTCTTCGATCAGCAGAGGCACGTCAAACTTATTGGAGTTGAATCCTGCAATGTCGCTGTCGGAGAAAAGCTCATGGAGGGACTTTGCGATCTGACGGAATGTCGGAGCATCCTTCACATCCTCATCCGTGATGTGGTGTACGGCAGTGCTTTCTTCCGGGATGTGGCATTCCGGATTTATCCGGCGAGTCTTCTCCTCCGTATGTCCGTCCGGGAAAACTTTTATTAGAGAAATCTCCACGATTCTGTCGGCTGTGACACTCGTGCCTGTAGTCTCCAGATCAAAGAAGATAATGGGTCGTTTAAGATTCAGTTGCATCTTTTCAAAGCTTTAAGGAATATTATTCTATTACTTGCATCGGCATCTGAAGCATCACGACATTCTCATTTTCTTTCTGCTCGAAGGGCATGAACAGGCCGGGACGTCCGGGGTCGGAGAGTTTCACAATGATAGAATCACCGGGAAGATTATTGAGCACTTCAAGCATATATACGCTGTTGAAGCCAATTGACAATGGGCTTCCTTCATAGGAGCAGGAGATTCTCTCATCTGCCTTGGTAGAATAGTCAAGGTCTTGCGATTGAAGCACTACTTCATTCTCCTTCATGCTCATCTTCACCAGACTCGAAGCCTTGCTTGCAAAAAGAGACACGCGGCGCATTGCAGAAAGAAGCACTGTGCGATCTACAGTCAGTTCATTCGGGTTGTCCTGTGGGATGACACGATTGTAGTTTGGATAGTTGCCCTTTACGAATCTGCATCCGAGCCGGAAATCACCGAAGGTGAAAATGGCGCTCTTCTCATCCTTGCGAATGTTGACGGTCTCGATCTCCTTGTTGATCAGAGAGCGCAATATGCCGGCAGGTTTGCCCGGCAAGATAAACGATGTCTCGCGATTCGGAGAGTAAGATGTGTTGATATAGCGTACGAGCTTATGTGTGTCAGATCCGACAAAAGTGATGTCTTCCTCATGGAAGTCCCAATAGACACCTGTCATCATTGGTCGAATGGTCTCAGTGCTTATCGCAAATAGAGTAAAGTCGAGGCCTCGCTGTATTACTTCTGCCGGTATTTTCATTTCTATCGACAGATCATCAGTCTCAAAACTCTGAGGATATTCAGCTGCATCCACTCCCATGAATGAGAAATGCCCGCCCGGGAAGAGAAGGTCAACATTTCCTGTGGTTTCTTCAATTTCAAAAGTCAAGGGGAAATTTGAAACTTCTTTCACAACATCCATGAGTCTTTTGGCATTGATGGCAATTTTGCCGTCGATGCCTTGGTTGGTAATTTCCAATTTTGCTGTCATCACTGTCTCCTGATCAGAGCCGGTGATGTAGAGAGTATCTTCCTTTACTTCAAGCAGAAAATTGTCGAGGATGGAGAGTGCATTTTTTGCATTGACAACCTTGCTTACTGCTGAGAGTTGCTGTTGGAGAGTCTTTCCGTGAACGTTAAATTTCATATATGGTATATTTTATTATTTATCAATAATTTATTATTCAGCAGCATTTTCAGGTCTGCTACGCCAATTCTAAATGACAAAGATAGCAAAAAATATCGGGATATGCAAAAAAAAGTTCCACGCAATATGATTGCATGGAACCCAATATTAAAAAATAACGGAATTATTTTTCTTCTTCAGCCTCAGCTACAACGCATACGTCAACTTCTGCGTTTACATCGCGGTGGAATTTCACTGTACATACGTAGTCGCCTACGACCTTGATAGGATTCTTCAGTGAGATGAGCTTGCGGTCAACGTTATGGCCAAGCTTAGCGAATGCATCAGCAATCTGAGCTGCGCCGACGCTGCCATAGATAACGCCATTTGCACCTGTCTTAGCCTCGATCACGAGCTTAACGTCCTTGATGGCATCTGCCTGGCTCTGAGCCTCAGCAAGGATAGCTGCGATCTTATGAGCGCGCTGGCGGAGGTTTTCCTGAAGTTCTTTGAGGTTGGCGTCCGAAGCGATGACAGCCTTACCCTGCGGAATCAGATAGTTACGTCCATAACCATCTTTCACTTCCACTACATCGTCCTTG
>CAYNPB010000157.1:0-6063 GCA_964399005.1 uncultured Sangeribacter sp. | reverse complement strand
TTTGTACTAATCTCCAACGCTTCGTCTTGCTCAGCGGGCGGGTCTCCATGATGCGTACCGTGTCACCCTCCTTGCAGCTCTCGTCCAGGCACTCGGCGACGAACTTCGTCGTCTTGTTCACGAACTTGCCGTAGATGGGATGCTTCACCTTACGTGCAACGGCAACCACAATGGTCTTCTCCATCTTGTTGCTGACAACCACGCCGATTCGCTCTTTTCTCAGATTTCTTTCCATAGTTGTTCTCCTTATTAGGCGTTCTTTTGACGCAGAATGGTCAGCATACGCGCGATGTCTCTGCGGCTCTTCTTGATGATCGACGGATTCTCGACGGGCGACACGGCGTGCTGCACCTTCAGCTGTGCCAGCTGGGCCTTCTCGGCCTCGATGCGCTCAACGAGATCTTTGGTCGAAATATCCTTGATTTCTGCACTTTTCATCTTGTGTCTCCTTAATTAAAGTGTGGTTTCGACGTAGTCACGCCGTACAATGAATTTCACCGGAATCGGCAGCTTCTGGGCACCCAGACGCAGCGCCTCCTGCGCAATGGCCAGGGGCACACCCTCGGCCTCGAACAGGATACGGCCCGGCGTAACGGGAGCTACGAAGCCTTCGGGATTACCCTTACCTTTACCCATTCGCACCTCGGCCGGCTTCTTCGTGATCGGTTTGTCGGGGAAGATGCGGATCCAGAGCTGACCCTCACGCTTCATGTAACGCGTAATGGCCTGACGGGCGGCCTCGATCTGGCGACCCGTGATCCAGGTCGAGTCGAGGGCCTTGATGGCGAACGATCCGTATGCAAGTTGGTTACCTCTTTGAGCAAGTCCCTTCATACGGCCTTTCTGCATTCTTCTAAATTTGGTCTTTTTCGGCTGTAACATGTTTGTTCTGCTTTAAAAAGGTCCTACTTACTGTCTGTTGTTGTTGTTGCGACGACGGCCGCCACGACGGTCACCGCGATCGCCGCGACCGCGACGCTCGCCGCGCTCCGAACGCTCGCCGCCCTGCGGAGCCTGTGCCGAAGCACCCTGCATCTCGAACAGGTCGCGCTTGCCGTAGACCGTACCCTGGCAGATCCACACCTTCACGCCGAGGATGCCGACCTTCGTCAGCGCCTCCGTGAGGCAGTAGTCTACGTCGGCACGGAACGTGTGCAGCGGAATACGGCCCTCCTTGATCGTCTCCTTGCGGGCCATCTCGGCGCCGCCTACACGACCCGAAACCTGGATCTTGATACCCTCGGCGCCCATGCGCATCGTCGAGGCTACGGCCGTCTTCACGGCGCGGCGGAACGATACGCGGCCCTCGAGCTGGCGGGCGATGTTCTGACCCACGATCACGGCATCCACCTCGGGACGCTTCACCTCGAAGATGTTGATCTGGATCTCCTTGCCGGTGAGCTTCTTGAGCTCCTCCTTCAGCTTGTCGACCTCCTGGCCGCCCTTGCCGATGATGATGCCCGGACGCGCCGTCGAGATCGTAACCGTAACGAGCTTCAGCGTGCGCTCGATGAGGATCTTCGAGATCGACGCCTTCTGCAGACGGGCGTTCAGGTACTTGCGAATCTTTTCGTCCTCGACGATCTTGTCGCCGAAATTCTTACCACCGAACCAGTTCGAATCCCAGCCCTTGATGATACCCAGACGATTTGCTATCGGATTAACTTTCTGTCCCATCTTGTTACTTGTTTTCTACGGTTTGGATTTTGTCTACCACGATCGTCACATGGTTCGAACGCTTGCGAATGCGGTGTGCACGACCCTGCGGTGCCGGCTGAATGCGCTTCAGCATGCGGCCGCCGTCTACGAACACCTCTTTCACGCAGAGCTGCACGTCCTCGAGACGCTCGCCCTCGTTCTTGGCCTCCCAGTTGGCGATGGCCGACTTGAGGAGCTTCTCCATGCGGATCGACGCCTCCTTCTTCGAATAGCGAAGGATGCCCAATGCCTTGTTGATCTCCACGCCGCGGATGATGTCGGCCACCAGGCGCATCTTACGGGGAGAGGTCGGGCAATCGCGCATGACGGCGATCGCCTTCTGTTTCTTCTCAGCCTGCAGTTTCTTGGCTGTCATTGCTTTTCTTGCACCCATTGTCTACTATTTTTTCTTGTTACCGGCGTGACCGCGGAAGTTGCGCGTGGGAGCGAACTCGCCGAGTTTGTGACCTACCATGTTTTCGGTTACGTATACCGGGATGAACTTGTTACCGTTGTGCACAGCGACGGTCTGGCCCACGAAATCGGGCGAGATCATGCTTGCACGCGACCACGTCTTCACGACGGCCTTCTTGTTGCCCTCGGCCAGTGCGACGATTTTCGCTTCGAGTTTGGGATCGATGAACGGTCCTTTCTTCAATGAACGACTCATTATGTACTCTTATTTAATTATTTTTTCTTCTTGGAAATAATAAATTTCGAGGTCGTCTTCTTCGGGTTGCGCGTCTTGTAACCCTTAGCCAACAGACCCTTGCGCGAACGCGGGTGACCACCGGAAGCACGGCCTTCGCCACCACCCATCGGGTGATCCACCGGGTTCATTACCACACCGCGGTTGTGCGGGCGGCGACCCAGCCAGCGGCTGCGACCGGCCTTACCCGACGATTCGAGGTTGTGGTCGACGTTCGAAACGACACCTACCGTGGCGCGGCAGGTTACGAGTACCATACGAGTCTCGCCCGAAGGCAGCTTGATGATGGCGAACTTGCCCTCACGAGCCAGCAACTGGGCGTACGAGCCTGCCGAGCGCGCCATGGCGGCACCCTGGCCCGGATAGAGTTCAATGTTGTGGACGACCGTACCCAGCGGAATCTCGCTCAGCGGGAGCGTGTTGCCCACCTCGGGAGCGACACCCGAGCCGCTCATGACGGTCTGACCGACCTGAAGGCCGTTCGGAGCGATGATGTAGCTCTTCACGCCGTCGGCGTAAACCAGGAGTGCGATGCGCGCCGTGCGGTTCGGGTCGTACTCGATCGACTTTACGGTCGCAGCGACACCGTCCTTCTGACGCTTGAAATCGACGTTACGATACATCTGCTTGTGACCGCCGCCGATGTAGCGTACGGTCATCTTGCCGTCGTTGTTACGGCCGCCCGAGCTCTTCTTGACGCTCACGAGCGACTTTTCGGGCGTCGATTTCGTGATCTCGTCGTACGCGCTGATAATCTTATGTCTCGTACCTGCGGTAACAGGCTTAAATTTCTTTACTGCCATCTTCGTTAGATATTACTGTAAAAATCAATCTTATCTCCCTCCTTCAAGGTGACGATTGCCTTCTTGAAGTTGTTGGCACGGCCCTCCAGCAGACCCGCCTTCGTGTAGCGGCTCTTGAGCTTGCCCATGCAGTTAATGGTATTCACGTCCGTTACGACGACGTTGTACATCTGCTCTACGGCCTGACGAATCTGCAGCTTGTTAGCCCGCACATCAACGATAAAACCGTAGCGATTCAACTTTTCGCCCTGAATCGTCATTTTCTCGGTTAAAACCGGCTTAATAATAATCTCCATGGTTGTTTTGCGTTTTATGCTAACAAAGTGTTCAATACCTGCTCGGCACCCTCCACCATCACGATGGCCGAAGCGTTCATCACGTCATACGTGCAGACGTTCTGCGCCAGAACCGGCATGATGTTGGGAATGTTGCGGCACGAGAGCTGCAGGTTTGCGTTGCCCTCGGGCAGTACGAGCAGCACCTTCTTGTCGGCTACGTTCAGCGCAGCCGTCAGTGCGGCTACCGTCTTGGTCTTCGGAGCCTCGAGCGTGACGTTCTCGAGCACCGTGATGGCACCGGCCTGCGCCTTGTAGGTCAGCGCGCTGCGACGGGCCAGCTGCTTGAGCTTCTTGTTGAGCTTGAAGCTGTAGTCGCGGGGTACGGGACCGAATACGCGACCGCCGCCCGGGAAGAGGGGCGAGAGGATCGAACCGCAGCGGGCACCGCCGGTACCCTTCTGACGCTTCAGCTTGCGGGTCGAACCCGTAACCTCGTTGCGCTGCTTGGCCTTGTGCGTACCCTGACGCTGGTCGGCCAGGTACTGCTTTACGTCGAGATAGATCGCGTGGTCATTAGCCTCCACGCCGAAGACGGCCTCCGAAAGGACTACCTTGCGACCCGTCTCTTTACCTTGTGTGTTCAATACAGCTAATTCCATACTACTTCTCAATGGTTAAGTAAGCACCCTTGGCTCCCGGAATCGAACCCTTCACGAGGATCAGGTTGCTCTCGGGAATAACTTTCAGAACCTTCAGGTTCAGCACCTTCACCTGCTCACCGCCCATCTGGCCGGGGAGACGCTTGCCCTTGAATACGCGCGAAGGATACGACGATGCACCCAGCGAACCCGGCTTGCGCTGACGGTTGTGCTGACCGTGCGTCTGGCCGCCGACACCGGCGAAGCCGTGACGCTTTACGACACCCTGGTAGCCCTTACCTTTCGAAATCCCGGTCACATCGACCCAGTCCTCCTCCGTGAAGAGATCGACGGTCAACGTGTCGCCGAGATTCACTTCAGGCATGCCCTTGAACTCCGCCAGCTTGCGCTTGGGCGTCGTTCCGGCCTTCTTGAAGTGACCTAACAAACTGCTGGTGGTGTGCTTTTCACTCTTCTCGTCATAGGCAATCTGAACCGCGTCGTAGGTATCCTTCTCGACGGTTTTGATTTGCGTAACAACGCACGGGCCAGCCTCAATGACAGTGCATGGAATATTCTTTCCCTCGGCACTGTAAACGGAAGTCATTCCGATTTTCTTTCCAATAAGTCCTGACATTTGTTGTCTTGTTGGTTTGTTATAAATAAGTGAATGTTTTTCAGCCTGTTCTTCCCCGAGGCGCCTGCGGCGTCCGCCGGTTCGCCGGCGGCGGTCCTGCGACCTGCCGACGTGCGGCGGGCAGTCCTGCGGAGGCCCTGCGGCCTTGCGGCGGCCCGCCCTGCGCGGGGAAGAAGGGTCGGGTGAAGCCTCGTGTCGCCGCGAGGCTTCACCCTCGCTTCATAAGTGGTCGCTTACAGCTTGATCTGAACATCGACACCCGACGGGAGCTCGAGTTTCATCAACGCATCGATCGTCTTGGGCGTCGACGAGTAGATGTCGAGAATCCGCTTGAAGGTGCAGAGCTGGAACTGCTCGCGGGCCTTCTTGTTGACGAAGGTCGAGCGGTTCACGGTAAAGATCTGCTTGCGCGTGGGCAGAGGCACCGGGCCGCTCACTACCGCGCCCGTGCTCTTCACGGTCTTTACGATCTTCTCGGCCGACTTGTCGACGAGGTTATGATCGAATGACATTAACTTGATTCTGATTTTCTGATCCATATCGTTTGCTTATTCAATATCCTTACGTTTACCACTCGACTTCTCGATGATCTCCTTGGCCAGACCGGCGGGAACCTCCTCGAAGTGCGAGAACTCCATCGACGACGTGGCGCGACCCGACGAGATCGTACGCAGCACGGTGACGTAGCCGAACATCTCCGACAGCGGCACCTTGGCCTTTACGACGCGGGCCGTACCCTTCGACTCCATGCCGGTGATCTGACCGCGGCGCTTGTTCAGGTCGCCGATGATATCACCCATGTTCTCCTCGGGGGTTACGACCTCAACCGACATGATCGGCTCCATGATGATCGAACCGGCCTTCGGAGCGGCGGCACGGTAACCGTTGCGGGCAGCGATCTCGAACGAGAGCTGGTCCGAATCGACGGGGTGGAACGAACCGTCCTTCAGCGTCACCTTCATCGAGTCCATCTGGTAACCTGCGAGGGCGCCGTTGGCCATGGCCGACTCGAAGCCCTTCTGTACCGAGGGGATGAACTCCTTCGGGATGTTACCGCCCTTGACCTCGTCGACGAACGTAAGACCCATCTTGCCCTCCTCGGCAGGACCGATCTCGAAGATGATGTCGGCGAACTTACCGCGACCGCCGGTCTGCTTCTTGAAGACCTCACGGTGCTGAACGGTCTTGGTGAGGGCCTCCTTGTAGTTCACCTGCGGAGCACCCTGGTTGATCTCGACGCCGAACTCGCGGCGCAGACGGTCGACGATGATGTCGAGGTGCAGCTCGCCCATACCGCTGA
>CAYNPB010000156.1:0-6072 GCA_964399005.1 uncultured Sangeribacter sp. | reverse complement strand
GGGGATGGTACTATAGGAGGGGGGGGTAGGTCAACTTTCGGGGGGTTGGATTGTTAGTATTTTAGGAAACACACATTATTAATACACAATATTTTTTGATACTATGAAAAAGATGATACTTTTGGCGGGACTTGGTCTGATAGCCAGTGCGGTTCCGGCTATGGCTGATCAGACTTCGGGCCTCTTTAAACCACAGACAGTGAGTTACCAATATTATATGCCCCACTCGTCTTCCTGGGGTGATATGAATGTGGAGAAATATACCTATAATTCCGATGGATCGGTGAATACCATGGAGGAAACAGGACAGAAGACAGTGTACACCTACGATGCTGACGGAAGAGTGCAGAAAGTGGAGGTGTATAACGTATACAATGGTGCCAACAAACTTGTCACTGTCACTGAATATGAGTATGATCCTATAATCAAGAATTTCGTGGTCTCTGAGACGGAATATTTCTATCAGGGGAAAACCGAGCCTCTTTATACTACCGGCAACGGCACAGAAATCACTCGTAATGATGCCGGGAATATCACTAAGGTGCGCACCTACAATGTGTCGAACGGCAGCAAGTCGTATGACGATGAGCAGATGACGGTGGAATATGGTGCTGACGGCACTGCTGTGAAGGTGACCTACGAGAAGATAAATGAGAATAACGGTCAGGCCACTTCTGAAATCGAGGAACAATGGACCGATATAAAATGGGACACTACCGACGGACAGATTCTTTCGATGGAGAGCGACGATATCAATGCTGATATGTATTTCTCTGCAAATCGTGTGGCAAGCGCGACTGTGACGTCGGAGGATTTTCCTTCGGCAGCTACCTTTACTGCCACATATGATGGCGACAGCTATCATAGCCTGTTGACTATGGGGGATGTGAAGCTGCGTGAGATCACTTTCAATTGCAATGAGAAATTTGCTCCACGTGAGGATATTGAGGAGTATATGAGTTATACGGCTGAGATATTCGAGACTGAATATGACGAGGAAAACGGTCAGTTTGTAGCGGAAGGGACTACGACTACTAAGGAGACGAATAAGGCCGATGCTTTCGGATTCTGCATCCTAAATGAGCAGACTACTACGGAGCATGGCAATTCGGGGGATAAGACCACTACTGAGTCTAAGAAAACGGATGTGACGTATGATGATGAGAATGGTTATCCGGTGCAGGCAGCTAAGTGGGAGAAGGATGATTCGGATAAGGATTATGTGCCAGTATCGCTCTATTTCTTCAGCGATTATGTAGATGTTAGTCCGGCAGCTGTGACGGCAATTGAGGCCGGATCCTCGGATGCGCCTGTAGAGTATTTTGACTTGCAGGGTGTGCGTGTGAGCAATCCTGATTCGGGGATATATATTCGCCGGCAGGGGAATGTCGTGGAGAAAGTGTATTTCTGACCTAAGGGGCATCACGCAGAGGGCGCTGAGAAGATTTTTGCTTTTGAGGGCTGGGGGCGCGCACGGAGTGCGCTTGCTACTCAAAGAGGGATGGGGGTATAAATGGGAGGGTGTGGCTGCCTGATGGCGTCCACACCCTCCTTCATTAACATATTAATCTATTTTCTTTCGTCTGTTTTGTTTGGGATAATCTTTTCGGGGATTATCTTACTACGAGTTTCTTGGCACTGTTGCCCTGACGAACGATGTAGATTCCGGCTTTCAGACCCTCTACCTTTTCACCTACGTAGTGGCCGTTGAGATCGTAAACCTGCATTTCGTTGTCTGAATCGAGTGCGTCAACACCTGTAGACTTGGTGACAGTGAGAGTGCATGTAGCAGTCTTGCCGCCAGCCTCTGCTGTGATGGTAACCTTACCCATTGCGAGACCAGTCACAATACCGTCTTCATCTACAATAGCGATAGACTCGTCGCTTGATGTCCAGGTCACAGTAGGTTCGGTAGCATTTGCCGGAGTTACAGTTGCATGCAGAGTCAGATTTTCACCTACGAGAATAGTCTCAGCAGTCTTGTCGAGAGTGATGGATTCCACTTCTATTGCAGTAATGGTAATCTCGCAAGTAGCTGTAATCTTATTGGCAGTGGCAGAAATTGTCACTTTACCGGCTTTCTTAGCAGTTACAAGACCCTTTCTATCTACAGTTGCGATAGACTCATCGCTTGACTTCCAACCTACTTCCTTAGAAGAAGCGTCCTCCGGAGCAATAGTAGCTGTGAGTTGGAGTGTTTCGCCTGCTACCATATCAGCTTTGGTCTTATTGAGAGTAATGCCTGTGATTGGAATTACGGGGTCAGTGACAGTAACTTTGACAGTAAATGAGAACTGAGCTATTGTAGCGGTAATAGTAGTTTCGCCAGCCTTGTGAGTTTCGATCAAACCATTAGCATCAACTTCTGCTACAGCTGCATCAGATGAAGTCCATGTGACAGTCTTGTCGGTAGCGTTGGCAGGACTTACCACAGCAGTAAGGTCATAGTTGTCGCCAGTGTGGAGAGGTATTACTACTCCGCTTTCGAGAGGCTTATGGTCTTCGTCTTGAACTTCAAGACCAGTCACAGGAACGGGAACCACTTCGATCTTACAAGTAGCAGTCTTTTCGCCAGCCTTAGCTGTGATTACAGCGTTGCCGACCTTAACGGCTGTCACCTTACCAGTAGCGTCAACCTTAGCGACCTTAGTATCGCTTGAAGTCCATACGATAGTGGGATCAGTAGCATTGGAAGGAGCGACAGTAGCAGTCAGCTGAAGAGTCTCGCCTGCTTTAAGCTGTTCGTCAGTCTTATTGAGAATGATTTCTGTCACAGCTACGAATGGAGCTTTGTAGAGGTACATGCCGGTTGCGAAGACTTGTTTCTCATGTTCTGCGTTCTGAATACTGTGCAGACGAGCAGAACCATGTTCTTTCACAATATTCTTCAGATTGACAGTGTATGTATTGCCATCAACATTATGATATACGCTCGACCATGATTCAGCAGCCTTTGAATTTAAGTGGATCATCTTAGACTCTTCCTTAGTAGCAGCTTGCTGTCCACCTTCCTCTGTACGATTCATATAGAAACAAGGTGCGTTGTCGCCATGAACTGTGACGATAAGTTGGTCATAATTGCTGAGGTCTGCCCAATTCAGGTGACTGTTACTTTTATCGCCATAAGGAACCAAAGAATATTCAAATGTGTTGTGTTCGCAGTTAATTGCTTCACCCGCATCGGGGGTCTCTACAGATGAATACTTCTTAAACATGTCAGGAGTTAAATGAGAGTATCCCTCAGCAAAAACAAGACCATTGATTGCAGTGTTGATAGCAGTGCCTGCAGCATTAAGTGCCTCTTTGGAAGTGTCCTCTGGTTCTTTTGCCCATTCTGTCTCAGCAGCAGCAATCGCATCCGTCAAATTCTTGAAGCTCTCAGCAGTTCTTGCAGTGCCATCATAGAGTTTTGCGTTATTGATGATTACTTTCAGATCGGCTCTTTCTGCTGAGAATGGATCATCTTTTGCAGTTGTGATGTTAAAGGTATGTGTATTGACGATGGCTTTTGTATATGGAATAAGCTTATCTTCAACTTTGAATGGACGCGGATATGTTAATAATCCATTTTCAGGTAATTCAACATCCTCACCATCGATTGCAAACGATGTCAGTTTGTATCCCTCAGCCTGAGAAACAGTGATTTTAGCTCTGTCAGCAACTTTTAATACTTTGCTTGCAGGCACAGTCGTAGGTGTGCCATTCACTGTTACGGCAATGTGAGTAGGATCATCCACATCGAATGTAAGGTCGTATTCCGTAGCTCGATTTGGAGCCTTATAGAGATAAAGACCTGTGATGGTTCCCGCGAATTTCATAGAATTCAAACGAGCAAATCCCCAATCTTCTGTAACCTTTGTCAGATTAACAGTGTAAACATTATCGTTTACGGTCAAATATCTCTTATAAGACCATGTGTCCGTATTTTCAGTTTTAATATCAATCAACTCTGAATCCTTCATGGTATCACCCTGAGTGCCACTAAACTTAGTTCTGTTCAGGGAAATACGTGGTGTACCTTCTTTTACGGTCAGAATCAGTTTGTCATAATCGGTAAGGTCTGCCCATTCAAGCTCAGACATACTTGCACCACCAAGGACCTGACCAACATGTTCAAACAATGTAAAGTTATAAGTCGTTGGAGAGCCTTCACCTGTATCATCTAAAGAATTATAGGCTTTAAATGTTTTAGGATCGAAGTTCGAATAACCGGGTTGAAACTCAAGGGTGGTTATAGCTGCCGTAATTGCGTTAGTTGCTGCTTCAAGAGCTTCTTTAGTTGTTGCTTTTTTCAGTGTATCCTCTCCTTTTGTAATAGCCTCATTTAGAGCCTTCAAGCTATCTTCTGTCTTAAAGGTAGTGTCACAGTTCTTTGCATTCTCAATAGCATTTTTAAGATTATTCTGGGGGACTTCCAACTCATTAGTTGACTTGTAAAGATAAAAACCAGTAACAAGGACGTCTCCATAGTGAGCACCTTTTATGCAATGCAGACGTGCGAAGTTATATCCTGTATAATCACCATCCCCATTTACAATCTTGTTAATATCAATTTTGTAAACTGTTTTATCTTCACTAACCGTTTGATATGCCTTAGTAGACCAATCATAATTATTATTTGGATTTATGTCCAGCATCTTTGATTCAGCCTGGGTTCCACCTTGTTGACCACCGGCTTGCAAACGGTTAATACAGAAGCGAGGAACACCTTGATTAACTGTTACAACTAAATAATCATATCCCTTCAAATCAGCCCATAGAGTCTCGCTAACATTTCCATCTCCATACGGCGTTCCTATGGATTTAAACAATTCATAGGTAATATTAGCTGTTTCGCTTACAGGATCTCCCTCACTTGGGTCAGTGACAGATTTATAATCCTTGAACATTTCTTTAGTCAAGATAGAATAACCCTCTGCCAGAACCAAATCTGTGATAGCATTAGAAATAGCATCCTTGGCTGCTGACAAAGAACCTTGTGTTGCACCAGTTGCAGTAAGAGCAGTTTCACCGTCAGAGATCACTTTCTGCAACGCTCCAAAGCTTTGTTCTGTATATGCGATAGGATTATACATTTTAGCGGTGCTGATCTCATTTTTCAAATGAGTTTTAGGTAGTGCTAACTTATCAACTGGCATTACATATTTTATTGAAGTAATAACACCAGAAGGACTACCCCAATTGGCTTTTATTGTATTAATATGCACATAGGGATAACTAGTTAGGTCAATTTCTAATGTGCCATTTTCACCAATAGGTAAAGTTATTTTTTCCAGGTCTCCATTAGCTTGACGATTCAAATTCACCGCCACGACCATTCCAGCGGTACCTTCGATGATAAGTTTAGTACCCCCCGTAAGATCAGCATAAATATCATTGGCAACAGATGCATTACCGCAAATAACTCCGCCGTCACCTACAGATACAGCGTTTCCAACATTAAAGACCTGATCAGGTGCAACGTCTCCACAGACTGCATCTTGATCAAAACCTGTCCATTTATGAAACATATCTACGGTCAGCTCTTTGACTTCGACCTCGTCTTGGGCCAATGCATTTATTCCACCGAATATGACTGCCATGAGGAGCAGGAGTGGAGTAAATAGTTTATTCATAAAAAAAAGATTTAATTGTTGTTGTCTGAAAAGAGAGCCTTCCGGTCCGATAGCTCATTTGGGTTTAAGTAAGAGTTAGTTTTATGTGCCCAGACTGCGGACCTCTTTCGTTACCTCCAGTCTTAGTGGTAGGTCAGTCTTGGCTGATGATTAGATTTTTCGGTTGATTAGTTTTTTTTGAATTTTTATGGTCGTTAGTTTAATTAATTAATTTTTTGCAAAGTTAAGGGATTGGGAAGAAAACGGGTTTAAGATGGAGTTTGTATAGTTTATTTTATGTCGCATAGGATTCGAAAATGGCTCAGATTCGTGTATATTTGTCGCATATATTGGTTTTCGGGGATTTTTTCACGCAGAGGACGCGGAGGAGCGCAGAGGGGAATGGGGGTTTCTGGGGGGATTATCACGCAGAGGGGCAGAGGGCTCGCAGAGAAAGCGTTGATGACGGGGAAGGATG
>CAYNPB010000155.1:0-6193 GCA_964399005.1 uncultured Sangeribacter sp. | reverse complement strand
CAATTATGCATTATGACTTGCTTTAGCTTGGGCGAAGCCAATTATGAATTATGCATTAATAATTAGGAGTGGCGGCGGATGGTGAATTCGAAGAGCTCGGCGAAGGCGTCACGCCATTCGTTTGCGGGGAGCGTATCCAAAAGCCTATCCCCTTCCTTCTGCATGGATTCCATCACTTCGTATGCATAGTCAATGCCTCCGTTATTCTTTGCAAATTCTATGAGCGACATTATTTCCGAATCTTCAAGGTCGCCTCTTACCAACAACTCACGCATTGCGTCGCTTTCAGCCCCTTCCGTAGAGTTGACGGCATGTATGAGAGGGAGACTTATCTTGTTCTCACGAAGGTCGTTGCCGGTAGGCTTGCCTACCTCCTTATCGTCATAGTAATCGAAAATATCATCCTTAATCTGGAAACAGAGACCCAACAGACGTGCAAATTCCACAAGATTGCTTATCTCAACCTCTGTTGCATCCGTGGTCTCGGCACCCATCTTGACACATTTCATGAAAAGCGAAGCCGTCTTCTTGCCAATCACTTCAAAGTAGCGTGATTCATCAATCGATCGGTCGCGGGCATTAGAGATCTGGTCGATTTCTCCAAGCGAAAGCTCCTGACCAAGTTCCGCTACAGAGACCACAGCCTTCATGTCTTTGGTCTTGATAGCCTCCTGAAGGGCCGTGCTGACAAAGAAATCTCCTACAAGCACCGCAATACGGTTGTCAAAATCCTTATTTATGGTCGGTGTGCGTCGCCTGTAATCCGCATTATCCACTACGTCATCATGAATGAGAGTGGCATTGTGCAGCATCTCGAGAGCCGCCGCCGCATGGAGGGTAGAGCCATTGATTCCTCCGAACAGGCGGGCGCTTAGGAGCACCAGAATCGGACGAATCTGCTTTCCTTTTGTCTGTAGATATTGATCCACGACCCGGCCCATCAGCGGGTCAGTCGTGAATAGGCTTGACTTGATGATGTCGTTCATCTCGTCAAGCTCAGCACCCAAAAGGTGCCGTATTTTCTCAATTGTTGTCTTCGACATTTCTCTGATCAGAAGGGCTCGCAATACCGCAAGTCCGTTTTTCCCTACAAAATTACAAAATATTTTTCCAATTTCAGTACTACTTTCCCCGATATTTGTTATTTTTATAGTGAAGAAGTGTTTTTTCGCCCCTTCTTTGACTAAATAAACCTATTTTCAACTCCAGAATACCACTGCCATGTCAGAAAAGCGACTTTTCCTCCTCGACGCATACGCTCTTATATTCCGTGCCTACTATGCTCTGATAAAAATGCCACGGATCACCAGCGACGGATTCAACACATCCGCCATATTTGGCTTTGTCAACACCCTGGAGGAAGTGCTTCGCAAGGAAAAACCGACTCACATTGCAGTCTGCTTCGACCCGAAAGGGCCTACATTCCGATCTGAACTGCTCGAATCCTATAAAGGGGAGCGCTCCGAGACTCCGGAAGATATCAAACGCTCCATACCAATAATAAAGGAAATAATCAAATGCTATGGCATCCCTGTGCTCGAATCTCCGGGATATGAGGCCGATGATGTGATAGGCACGATGGCCACCAGAGCATCAAAAGAGGGATTCACAACCTTTATGATGACTCCCGACAAGGATTTCGGGCAACTCGTCAGCCCAAACGTGATACAATACAAACCTTCCTATCGCGGACAAGACTTCGAGCTGCGAGGGGAAAAGGAGGTATGCGAGCGATATGGCATCCAGCGTACAAGTCAGGTAATCGACCTGCTTGCCCTCATGGGCGACAAAATCGACAACATCCCCGGATGCCCGGGAGTCGGCGAGAAGACTGCCCAGAAACTTATTGCCGATTTCGGCACGGTGGAAGACATCATTGCACGCTCTTCAGAACTTAAAGGGGCACTGAAAAAAAAGATTGAGGATAACGCCGCTACAATCATGCTCTCCAAAGATCTCGCCACTATCCGCACCGACGTGCCGGTGGATGCCACCCCCGACAGTCTCGCACTTGGAGAAGTGGACAAGGATAAACTTTTTGCCATATTCAAGGAACTCGAGTTCAAGAGCCTCATCGACCGTGTCGGACGCCGGCTCATGGCTGAGAAATCGCCCTCCACTCCTTCAGGCAATCAATACCCGGCATCTTCCAAGACCGCAGCAAAGACAGCGACACCACATCCATCCCTCTTCGATTTCGATGAGGAAGAAGCAGAGATCATACCTGCAGCAGAAACTCCCGCTGCCGGTTCGCTCGGTGCAGGATGCGTGCCGATAGCCGACGAGGTAGTCCTCAAAGAAATGGCAGAGGTCGTCAAGGAGGCGAAGACTGTTGGAATTCATATGCATACAGTCGGAGAAAACGACATGGAAGCGAAATGGGAAGGTACTGCCCTGGCACTTCCCGACGGACGCTCATGGCAAGTGGATGCAACCCTCCCGGGGGGTATCGACACAATACTCGACATACTTGCCGACACTGAGATACTTAAAGTGTCGGCATCTGCAAAACGAGATATGGTAGTGGCTCGCCGTCATCGCAAAGACCGCGACTCGAATCCCTACAGTATCCGGAATTTCTACGATGTGACGATTGCCCACTATCTTCTTGAGCCTGAGATGCGCCACAATCCGGAACTTTTAGCTGAGAAATATCTTGGCTACACACTAAGCGCAAAGGCCCACCCCGCCGAATTCGCCGCTCTTTATTTGAAACTGAAGGAGACTTTTGAGCCGGCTCTTGAAACGGAGAAAATGACTTCCCTTATGGCCGACATCGAGCTTCCTCTCGTTCCCGTCCTCGCTGATATGGAATATACCGGGGTCCGCATCGACACTGATGCACTCGCAGCCGCTGCTGAAGGGATGGAGGAAAGATCGAGACAACTCTGTAAGGAAATATTCGACATTGCAGGCGAGGAATTCAACGTTGGTAGTCCGGCTCAGGTAGGAGAGATCCTTTTCGGCAAGATGCAGCTCGACCCAAAGGCAAAGAAGACAAAGACCGGACAATACTCCACATCGGAAGAAATTCTCGAAAAATTAGCTTGGAAAAGCCCGATTATCGGCAAGATATTGGAATATCGGCAAATCAAGAAACTCCTTAACACATATCTCAACGCGCTGCCCGAAACTATTAATAAGAGTACAGGCAAGATACATACCAACTATAACCAGACCGTGACTGCCACAGGGCGACTATCTTCATCCTCGCCCAACTTGCAGAACATCCCCGTACGCGACGAGATGGGACGCGACATCCGCCGGGCATTCATCCCGGATGCCGGACATCTCTTCCTCTCTGCCGACTATAGCCAGATAGAGCTGCGACTCGTGGCCGACTTCGCCAAAGATGAGACCATGATCGAGGCTTTCCGCAAAGGAGAAGATATCCACGCAATCACGGCTGCCAAAATAAATCATGTGCCTCTCGAAGAGGTCTCTGCCGACGAGCGACGTAAGGCCAAGACAGCCAACTTCGGCATCCTCTACGGCATAACGGCCTTCGGGCTTGCTTCGAGGCTGCAGATACCGCGACAGGAGGCCAAGGAACTCATCGACGGATATTTCGCCACCTTCCCCTCCATCCATAAATACATGAGCGACAGCGTTGAAGAAGCCCGAGAGCATGGCTATGCCATAACGCGGCTGGGGCGCAAGCGGCGTCTGCCGGATATCAATAGCAAAAACCCGGTGGTGCGTGGCTACGCGGAGCGCAATGCCATCAACGCACCCGTGCAGGGCACGGCAGCCGACGTAATGAAAATCGCAATGGTAGGCATATGGCAAGATATGCAGGAAAAGCATATGAAATCAAAGATGATCATGCAGGTGCACGACGAACTCAACTTCGACGTAGTGCCCGGTGAAGAAGCCGATCTCCAAGAGATTGTGGAGCGTAGGATGCAGGGAGCATGGTCAGGGCAAGTTCCACTGACAGCCTCTTCGGGGCTCGGTGCAAATTGGCTGGAAGCACACTGACCCTCCTCTCTCTTCTCGAGCTTCTCGTGATCCTCGAGCCCATCAGACCCCTCAGAACTCAATTCTAAATTCATAATTCTAAATTCAATAATATGAGCAATATCAAAAGCATTGGCATCTTGACATCCGGAGGCGACGCCCCCGGCATGAACGCAGCCATCCGCGCCGTCACACGCGCCGGCATCACTTCAGGGTTTAAGGTATTCGGTATCTACCGTGGCTACAAAGGCCTTATTTCGGATGAAATCGAAGAATTCTCCACACAAAACGTGTCAAACATCATCCAGCGTGGCGGTACTATTCTGAAGACTGCCCGCTGTAAGGAATTTGAGACACCCGAAGGGCGGCAGTGTGCCTACGACGTGCTGAAGCGTCATGGCATCGACAGCCTTTGTGTGATCGGTGGCGACGGCTCATTGACAGGCGCTCGCATTTTTGCCAATGAATTCCAGTTCCCAATCGTAGGCCTACCCGGCACTATCGACAATGACCTCTACGGCACTGACTGGACCATTGGCTACGACACCGCCCTCAACACCATCATGGAATGCGTGGATAAAATCCGCGACACCGCCACCAGCCACGAGCGTCTGTTCTTCATCGAAGTGATGGGACGCAATGCAGGATTCCTCGCCCTCAACAGCGCAATCGCATCAGGAGCCGAGGCTGCAATCATTCCGGAAATCTCCACCGACGTCGACCAGCTTGCCGAACTGATTCAGAATGGCTTCAGAAAGTCGAAAAACTCTTCAATCGTGCTTGTGGCAGAATCACCTGTCACCGGCGGCGCTATGGGTCTGGCTCAGCGTGTGAAAGATGAATATCCCAACTACGACGTGCGTGTCTCTATCCTCGGACACCTCCAGCGTGGCGGCAGCCCGACAGCTCTCGACCGCATCCTCGCTTCCCGTATGGGTGCAGCAGCTGTCGACGCTCTTCTTGACGACCAGCGCAATGTCATGATCGGCATACGCAACGATGAGATCGTCTATGTGCCATTCATCAAGGCCATCAAGAATGAAAAGACAGTAAATCGCGAAAAACTAAACACCCTCCGCAGGCTATCCATCTGATGGGAAAGCATACCACAAATAAGACAATCATCGCCATCAACCGCGCCATGCTCTCCGGATGCTTCCGGACGCTTGGCGCGTTGCCGTGGCCTATCCTCCGGGGTGTATCGTCGCTAACGGCATGGCTTGCACATAGTGTGATCGGCTACCGGCTCAAAGTATGCCGTGAAAATATCCGTTCTTCTTTCCCCGATATGACTGAGAAGGAAGTAGACGCCACCGTAAGGGATTTTTATAAGTTTCTTGCCGACTATTTCATTGAGACAGTGAAATTAGGCTCCATGAAACCGGAGGAAATGCGCCGGCGCATGAAATTTGAGAACATTGAGGAAGTGAATGAGGAGCTTAGGAAAGGCCACAACGTCAGCATTTTCCTCGGCCATTTCTGCAATTGGGAATGGGTATCGAGTATGCCACTCTGGCTCGATCTCACCACGGGAGTAGTGCCGTGTCAGATATATCATCCCCTTACAAACGTAGCAGCCGACGAAGTATTCGGCAAGATTCGCACACGTTTCGGAGCCACCAATCTCCCTATGGCCACCTCGGCCAAGACACTTATGGAGATGTCGGCCAAAGGGATTCCTACCATCACCGGATATATCGCCGACCAGACTCCCTCTTATAGGGCAATCCACCATTGGATTCCATTCCTCCACCACGACACCCCGGTCTTCACCGGAGCGGAGAAAATCAGCCGCAAGATTCATGCGGCCGCCTACTACCTCGACATGCGGCGCCCGGAGCGCAACATGTATGTAGGACGTTTTGTCAAGATCTCACCCGATACCGCCACAGAGACTGTCAATGACGTGACAGAAAAATATTTCGGCATGCTCGAGCGCTCCATAGAGAAAGAGCCACCCCTCTGGCTCTGGACCCACCGACGCTGGAAACACACCAGATAATCACCCTTCCCCCCTTCGGAATCGCTCCGTAATCTCTCCGTAATCTCTCATAGGGAATCTTTTCGGGATAAAAATCCCATAAATACCAAATCTTTTTATTATCTTTGCAAGTCAAAGCCTTTTGACCGCTTTAAGTATCTTTTCTGCCTCAGCCGAATGAGAATACAAAGAACTAACTAAAATATAATCATGCTAAACTATTCAATCTAATGGAACAGGTATTCGCTTATA
>CAYNPB010000154.1:0-6255 GCA_964399005.1 uncultured Sangeribacter sp. | reverse complement strand
ACCTGTGCACAGCTTCCGCAGTCGATGCAGGTGTCCGGATTGATGTGGTAGATATCGCCCTCTGTGATTGAATCAGTAGGACAAACGCTCTGGCAAGTGCCACATGCGACGCAGTTGTCGCCAATTACATAGGCCATAATTGTAAATCTTTTAAAGGTTTATTGTTTTAAAATTTTTGTCTTCTCAAAAATGTTATGCAAATTTAAACCTAAAACTGCAATCCACCAAACATTCGAGCGCGAAATTGCTCTCAATCGTCCTAATTTAGACACCGTCTAAACTAAGAGATTATTCGTTGGTGGTAGTCAGTGTTTGTCCTTGTAGACTTTGATGTCTTTCGATTTCTGAGGTGCATCCTCGAAGCCACGAAGACGTAGGAGGGCCTTGGCATCAGGGGCATGACCGCGGAAATCTTTAAAGAGCTCGGTTGCATCCTTATCATCGCCTGATTCAAGGATATTCTTCTTGAATTTTTCTGCTGTCTTCTTGTCGAAGATACCTTTCTCCTGGAAAAGTTCCCACGCGTCTGCCTCAAGAACCTGAGCCCAGAGATATGTGTAATATCCCGATGCATAACCATCGTCGCCAAATATATGCTTGAAATATGGCGAACGATAGCGATAAGTGATTTCTTCAGGCATTCCTACCTTCTCTGCAAATGCCGCTTCAAAACCGGGAACGTCGACACCTTCTCCGTCAGTTTTGCCCCAAGCAAGGTCAAGCAACGCTGCACCGGCAAGTTCAGTCGTGATAAAACCTTGATTGAATTTTGATGCATCTTGAATTTTCTGAATCATTTCTTCACTCATTGGTTCACCTGTCTTGTAATGCTTGGCGTAATAGCGGAGCACTTCTGGCGAAGTAGCCCAATGCTCGTTGATCTGCGACGGAAGCTCCACTGCATCGCGGTCTACATTCGTGCCGGCAAGTGACTTATATTGGCTCCTTCCAAGCATTCCCTGAAGACCATGTCCGAATTCGTGGAACATCGTCTCCACTTCATCAAGCGTGAGCAGCGCAGGAGTATCCCCGGCCGGACGAGAGAAATTGCACACATTATATACGATCGGGCGTTTCATGACACCATCCTCATAAAGACCGGCAGACTGCATCTGCTCCATCCATGCACCCTGCACTTTGGAATTTCGTGGGAAATAGTCGGTCATAAACACCGAGATATGCTCTCCCGTCTTCGCATCCTGCACATCATAGACCGTCACCTCGTCCATATACTTTGGAGCATCCGGCATCTCTACAAGTTTAATTCCATAAAGTTTCTCAGCGCAATAGAAGAGACCATTCTTTACGTTCTCAAGCGAGAAATAGGGTTGGATATCTGCATCGCTGAGTCCAAACTTCTGCTCTTTCACTTTTCCGGCATAATAATAATAATCCCATGGAGCAATCTTAAAGCCTCCACCATTGGCATCCACATATGCCTGCATGTCAGCCACTTCCTCATGTGCGCGGTTCACTGCCGGCTCAAACACCTGAAGGAGAAGATTCTCAGCGGCCTCTGGAGTCTTTGCCATCACTTTTGCAGTCTGCATCTGAGCAAAATTGTCGAAGCCCATAAGCTTCGCTTTCTCTGCACGGAGCTTCACAATTTTCTCGATTACGGGATAATTGCTGTTGGCACCATAGCTTGCAAGACTCGTGTAGCCTTTATATATTGCTTCGCGAAGTCCGCGATTGTCGGCTGATTCAAGCACCGGAAGACGGCTCGGGGCACGAAGAGTGAATACCCAAAGGCCGTCAAGTCCTCGAGCGGTAGCTTCTTCTGCCGCTGCTGCCACCACATTCTCCGGAAGGCCGGCAAGATCCTCCTTGTCATATACTGTCACGAAAAATTCATTGGTGGCATTCAGAAGATTCTTATTAAACTGTATGAACAACTTCGAAAGCTCATCGTTGATCTTGACAAGCTGTTCTTTTTTTTCAGGTGAAAGAGCGGCTCCCTGCTCAGCAAACTCACGGTAGTATTTCTCTACAAGGCGCTTTTGCACAGGAGTGAGTCCCATTTTGTCGCGCATGTCATAGATTGACTTGATGCGGTCGAAGAGCTGCTGATTGAGCATCACTTTATTGCGTGCATCATTTAGAAGCGGGATTGCTTCCTCTGCCATTGCATCAAATTCCGGAGTCTTCATACAACTGTCGTAGTGGTCGAAGACACCCCTCACGCGTTCAAGTATGGGCGAGAGATTTTCGAGAGGAAGGATGGTGTTGTCAAAATCCGGAGTTGCACGGTTGCGCAAGATGTTGTTGAGATTCTGTTCCTGCTGCTCGATACCGGCTTTTATAGCCGGTATAAAATCAGATGTCTTGATCTGTTCAAATGGAGGTATCTCATACTTTGCAGTATAAGGCACCAAGAAAGGATTGCTTTCTGCCATTGCTGTCATTGTCGAAGCCGCTACAATCAGCGAAGCGGCAATTAGTCTAATTGTTTTCATTATATATGATGTATTGATATATTTCGCTGTCTAAACAGACGATATGAATAGAAAAGATATTTATAGTTTTCCACGTTTGATGGCTCTCGGAATAAAACTCAGATGCTGCCCTATTGCCTTCATAGTCCCATAATGAGTGGCCATTATCTTGAATCTCTCCATCAGCGACGCCTTCTTGTTCTTATCCGTCATTCCATCGGCAAGATAATCAATAGTTACCCTCCGCAGGTTGACTCTATCGCCGGCACGCGAGGCTTTTATGCAGCGTATACACCAGTCATAGTCTGCCGAAAATCGATAGTCCGTGTCATAAAGCGGGGCTATGTCTTTACGCACCATAAATGCCTGATGGCATATCAGCATTCCTTGGCTAAAACTATCGACTGTCAGGATTGCAGGAGCTGAAAGATGTCGAGGACCGATTCTTTTCCCCTCAATGTCTACTATATCAGTGTCGCCATAAATGATGTCAGGACCCTTACGTTCAATGGCATCCGCATATGCCTGAAGAGTATCTGAGGCATGAAATTTGTCGCCTGAGTTAAGGAAAAGGAGATAACGTCCGTGTGCGAGCTTGATTCCCTTGTTCATAGCATCATAGAGCCCCTTGTCTGGCTCGCTGATGATCCGCAATGACGGGGTTCCCATCTTACGGGCAATCATGATAGTATCATCGGTGGAAGCACCATCGACGACAATATGCTCAAAATCAGTAAAGCTCTGCTCTGCCACTGATTCCATCGTCAGCGGTAGCGTTTCAGCAGCATTATAGGTGATAGTAATCACCGATATTAGAGGTAGTCCATCCATATATTTAATATTATATACTTTCAAAATGAATTGGCATTCTCATAAGCCAATTTCCAATACATAGACCGGCTCTGACTTTTTTTCAGTTTCCACTACTTTCTCTCCATCCCCTTGATGACTTGTCTGCACAAATACGTTAAGTTTCCGCTTATTGTTCCAAAGATTCATATCGTAAGAGGGCTCCCATGCATCTACACTGAAATCTGTCAGATCTGTCACTTTCCATTCCTTTTTGCCAAGCCGTGGAGTATAGGCAACACTGACTTTGCTTCCCCTTTCCTGATCACGGAATATATAGCATGCTTTCTTTCCGTCAGACACTATTCTGGGACGTGCTATTGGAATCATTTTTGTGCCACCACCTGATAGCGAGAAGGCTTGTGTGCGTCGCCCGACAGTCTCCATATTCCATTTCTTACCGTCATGCCACACGAGCCTATACTGCGGCACACTACTGTCGGCATCTCTCCAGTAAGTTGCAATATACGGATTCCCATTCGAATCGGCTGTCATGCTCGTCTGATTGATGAGCTCTGATTTTTGTGGTATCTCCCAGGCTATCTCGGCTGTTGACATTGTTATAGGCAACTGATAGGGTGTGCCGTCACTTCTCTCCCATGTACGTCCCCCGTCTTTCGATCGGGCATAGCAAAGGTCATGGTTTGTCTCTACGAGCCAAGTCTCACGCCATACCCATGAAAGATGAAGCACTCCTTCGCGGTCGCTCATCATCTGCCAATACGCATTGCGCTTTCCCTCCCCATCTATAAGGATATCATGAATGCGAGTCCATTTCTTATCTTTGGTCAGGTATCGGTTAAGCACAAGATTGCCTCTTCCCGAGGCTCCTGAGCGATAGGCAAAAATGATGTCACCATCAGGCATAGTGTAAAATTCCGGATATGTGACGTCATCTTCATCAATTCCGGTCATTGATTGCAACTCGCCCAATTCGAGGCTTCCGGGTGCGATGCCCTTAGCATATCGAAGAGGATGCCCGTGATGATCAAATGATACATGCAGATATCCTTCTCCATCCACTCCTATACTGATTATATTATGCGCATCTTTGACGTTTCCTTTATATTGTGTACTATGCAAGCTCCATTCCTCCTTCCCAAGCTTGCGCTTGCCAAGTATGACATATCCTTCCGGGTCATAATAGGAGATATACTGGGTGTCACCGTGCGTAGCAAGGGAACTGCCACGGAAAACTGCCGTATTGACAGAGGTGGCGGCATATCCTTCTCCTACCTCACGCAGTTTTCCCTTCATCCTTTCTGATGACATAGAAAAGGACACTATCGCTATCAGGAAAGCTATCAAAAAATATTTCGTGATATCTCGTCGCATGAAAGGTCTTAAATATTTTTTACAAAAATAGCATTTTTTAATTAAGCCTACAATATTAATCATTGATTTTCTTTTATAAATTTTGAACTTTTTAACTCCTTTTAAGGTTAGTATATCATAATTAGACTCAAACCCAATGATTCCAACTATGAAAAATGCATCTATCCTTGCTGCCTCATTGGCTCTAACAGCAATCCCTTGTTCATTTGCACAAGACCACCACAAGTCCATGTCGCTTTCTGCACCTGCACGACATACGCAGTCAAATAGCGCAGCAAACGACACCATTCAACAGCCTAAGATAGATGCTTCTTCTACTTCCTTATCCACTCCGTCTCTTAGGGCTAACGCTCTCGTCGATATTCAGAAAGAAGCTCTGCTCAATGATCATAAGATAATCTATATAGATGGGAAACCTTCAGCCACTCTGCAACACCAGGACTCTGTAAGAAATATCATTGAAAATTTCTTCTACGATCAGTTTCAAAGTTTCTCAGATCCGGCAGCTCCATATTTCCTATTTATGAGTCGCGACGCTGATCTTGCTATGGGCATTGGAGGCTGTGTAAGAATCAGAGGCTGGTATGACATGGACGATGCAATCCCAGCCAATAGCTTCACCCCTTACCTGATTCCTATGGTTAAAGATCCTGCCAACCGTAGTAAATTAGGAGCCACCCCATCCGGATCCACTCTCTTCTTCAGGGTCATCGGACGAAACAAAACATTTGGTGACTATCAGCTTTATATTGAGGCTAATTTTAATGGTTATGGAGGCACTGACTTCCACCTTAAGAAAGCATACGCACAACTTAATAAAGTGACTGTTGGCTACGCACCATCTACATTTTCTGATCCGGCTGCTCTTCCACCCACTGTAGACGCTAATGGACCTGCAAATAAGATTTCCCCTACCTCTGTCCTTGTAAGATGGATGAATACATATAAAAAGCGTTGGACAATAGCCGGCTCGGTGGAACTTCCTAAAAAAGCAGCCGTTTCAACCATCTCAGGAGAAATTGGAAACGCAAGTCAGACAGTCCCCGACTTCGCTGCCTTCGTCCAGTATGCATGGGGCAAAAGCGAACACATCCGTCTCGCTGCTATCACTCGCTCCATTCCTTACGAAGACCTGCTGACAAATAAACGTCACAACAAATTTGGATGGGGTGTGCAACTATCTACTATCGTACATCCAATAGCTCCGGTCACACTCTATGGAACTTTCAACTGTGGAGAAGGCCACGAAAGCACTACGGGCGACCTTCAGGTAGGTAACTACGATCTTGTGCCCTCTCCTTCAAAAGATATGGATATGTATGCTCCGTTTACACTCGGTTGGTGCATAGGAGCTCAATATAACTTCCGTCCGAATCTTTTCGCGTCTGTATCATATTCCGACAGTCGCTATCTTCCACGTAGTCCACGCGAAGCATCAGAATATCGCTACGGGACCATCTTCACAGCAAATGTGTTCTGGAATCTGACACCACGTATTCAGGCAGGTCTTGAATTCGACACAGGAGTGCGTAAGAACTGGGGAGGCGCATCGCGCCGCTCAGACCGACTCGGACTGATGGCACAATTCTCATTCTGACACTTAATACATCTTTACTATACCTAAAAGGCCGCCCTC
>CAYNPB010000153.1:0-6407 GCA_964399005.1 uncultured Sangeribacter sp. | reverse complement strand
CGTCAGTTTAGCAAACTGGTGGTTTCAGCCACTCACCCACCTCACCAATAGAGGTATTTCCTCATTTGCGGTGCAAAGTTAGTAAGAATTTTTGAATCTGCAAAATTTTTAGTGAGATTTTTTCGCAAATAGGGAAAATTATACTGATATTCTTAGGCCTTCCTTGCCGAGGATAACGTTGGGGAATATGCCTTTTGCTTCTTCCAAGAAGAGGGAGTCGTCTTTGTATCGCGATGAATAATGCCCGGTAAGTAGCCTCCCTGCCCTGGCATCACGTGCCACTGTGGCTGCTTCAGCAGCCGTGGAATGTCCACGCTCTTTAGCCTTGTCCTTGTCTTGTGAGAGATAGGTGGTCTCATGAAAAAGAAGGTCAACTCCTTGGATTTTAGAGGCCAGATCTGGCATGTAAGCTGTGTCGCTGATATGGGCATAGCTGCGTGGAGGATTCGGGTCTTTGGTAAGAATTGAGTTTGCAATCACTGTGCCGTCGGGCTTTACAAAATCTTCTCCGGCCTTAATGCGATTGAATGCCCATGTGGGCACTTCATGAAAGTCGCACATAGCTCGGTCAATGTGTCTTAGTCCGGGCTTTTCTTCAAATATATAGCCTACTGCAGGGATCTTGTGACGCAAAGGGACAGTCCTAACTTTAAGGGCATCATTTTCAAACACTATAGCCTCTTCAGGACGTATGACATTGAATTTGACATCGATTGGGAGTCCACGGTTGAAATAATTGAACATCGCAGACAATATATTCTTTCCATCTTCAAATGTATGGATAGTGATGTCGCCTTCCAATCCAGATAGAGCCATGGTGCCGATCAATCCAGGCAGCCCAAATACGTGGTCGCCATGCAAGTGCGTGAGGAAGATGTGGTTGAGACGTGGGAGTTTGAGGCGCTGCCGTTGCAGTTCTTTCTGCGCTCCCTCCCCGCAATCTATCATGAATAGATTTTCTCTAAAATTCACCACCGTGCATGATGGATTGTGCACCGGTGATGGTTTTGCACTTCCGCACCCGAGGACGTTGACTTCAAATTTCATCAATTGCAACTCCTAAAATTAATTATTCCCGGAATTTAAATATTTACAGAGTAATTCAAATTATTTCCTGAGCATCTGCTCGTAGTCTTTGGCGAGGCCACCTGATCCGGTCTCCTTGTATAGTGAGGGGAGGTCATGACCGGTCTCTTTCATTACGGTCACAAGTTTGTCGAAAGAGACCCGATGCACTCCGTCGGTGAAAGAAGCGTAGATGTTAGCATCCAAGGCGCGTGCAGCTGCATAGGCATTTCGTTCGATGCAAGGTATCTGCACCAGCCCGCATACCGGGTCGCAAGTCATGCCAAGGTGATGCTCGAGCCCCATCTCGGCTGCATATTCTATCTGAGCCGGACTTCCTCCAAAAAGCTGGGTTGCGGCTGCGGCTGCCATAGCGCAAGCCACTCCCACTTCTCCTTGGCATCCTACATCTGCTCCGGAAATGGAGGCATTATGCTTCACTACGTTTCCAAAAAGACCGGCCGTGGCCAGTGCATGCACCATCTGGGTGTCGGCAAAGTGTCGGCTTTCCCATAGATGATAGAGCACTCCGGGAATCACTCCGCTCGAGCCGCAAGTGGGAGCTGTGACTATTTCTCCTCCGGAAGCATTTTCTTCGCTCACGGCAAGGGCATAGGCAAAGACTCTGCCACGGCTTTTGAGGTTGTCTTTATATCCACCTGCTTTTACGAAATAGGCGCAAGCCTTACGTTGAAGATTTAGTGGACCCGGAAGTCTTCCTTCATGGTTAAGACCTCGCTCCACTGCATTCTTCATCACATTCCAGACACCCAAGAGATAATCCCAGATTTCAGGCCCTTCACATTGTTCTACGTATTCCCAATAGGTGTGGCCGGTGCGTTCGCAATAGGCCATGATGTCGCCTATGGTGTTGAGAGGGTAGATGTCGCCTGATTCAGTATGTGGTTTTCCCGGTTCTTCCAACGCGCCACCGCCGACACTGAAGACGGTCCATTCCCCGGTCTCGTTGCCGTCGGCATCCAGACTGCGGAATTTCATTCCGTTAGGATGGAAGTCAAGGAATATGTCAGGACGCCATATGATTTCAGTCTCTTTGCCTGACTTGGATAGTTCATCGAGAATGGCAATGTCGGTCATGTGGCCTTTGCCTGTGGCGGCAAGGCTGCCATAAAGAGTCACTTCAAAATGTTGAGCCTCCGGATGAGCATCGCGGAAAGTCTCGGCGGCTTTTCGCGGACCCATAGTATGCGATGAGGATGGTCCGGTGCCAATCCTGAATAATTCTCGTAAAGATTTCATAATGTGTCAAAAGTTAGCCACCATAATAATTTCTCCTGACGAGGAGCGGAATTGCATATAAGATACAATAACAGGTGAGTCCATATATATAACAAAATTGAGTGCAATTTCTTGCACCGCCAAAGAAAAAAGTATACTTGCCGCTTTCATCTTAAAAGCAACTTCTTTATTGTTAATATATGATGATCAACTAAGAAATATAACACTACGGGATGGGCTTATCCTTCGTGACGAGGATAGATGTAGCGTGCGAGACCATATATAGCGACGGAAGCGGCTAAGATTCTGTCGTGTTCAAGAAAGACGCATGTTGGTCATTTCTTCTCCGGCGAACCATCGGCGCCCCACTGCTTTAAAACCCAAGTTTTTGTAGAGCCGCTTAGCAGAAGGATTATCGTCGGCCACAAGCAAGCCAAGAGGGCGGTGCGCCTTTTTAGCCTTCAAGTTAGCATCAGCTATTAAGGCTGATCCGATGCCCCGTCCGCGAAACTCCGGGAGGGTAGCTAATGTATCAAGATAGAACTCTTCCTCACAAGTTTCACCGGGAAGTGCCTCAACTTCTTCATCCGAAATGCCCCATCCGAAGATAGCATTTGCCTCCTTGAAAAAACTGCGGCGCAATTCCTTAAGACGACCACCATCGTAACTTATACAAACTCCACATTTTTTCCCTTCATCTGTGGTTGCAATGCGTGTATTAAGATAAGAATACTGCGAATCTTCCCTACGCGCAAGGCGTGAGAAGACCTCCTTGACATCACTTCGAGTCCCTTTTCCTGCCATATGCCCTACTATCTCATCGCCTACGGCATTCATGATGGCATCAGCTATCAGTGGGGCATCTTCGGGGTCGGCGTCTATAATTTTTATGTTTTCCATATGATTTATAAGGTTTTGATTTTGTTTTATCCTATTTTGCAGGGAGAATCTCCACCCAGTAGCCATCAGGGTCTTCAATAAAATAGATACCCATATCGTGATTCTCGAAGCATATCACGCCCATTTGACGGTGATATTCTCTGACGGCTTCATAATCTTGTCCGGCACCCACGCGGAATGCAAGATGAGTTTCATTCTCCCCAAGCTCATATGCTTGCGGATGATCCTTAAGGCAGGTGATTTCAAGACGGAATGGGGAGATGCCGTCTGTCAGATAGGTTATAGTGAAGGCATCGTCCGGGCCGTCGATGTGGCTTTCTTCCTTAAGCCCGAGAGCCTTCTCATAAAATTTGATACTACGTTCGCGGTCAGCGACATTGATATTATAATGATCAAAATGAAGTTTTAAATCCATGATACTAAAGATTCATAATGTTTATATATATGATAAAGCAATTGGAATTAGACTCACCAAGAATCAATTTTCCAGCTACCTCTAAATATAAAACATACGATTAAGCAACAAGTTTTCAATTTAGCTTATCCGATGGAATCCCAGCTTTAGAGTGAGACTCTCTTGAAAGGATACAGCATCAATCCGTGATTAATGCATATGGAAAGCCGGATTGATCATAGGCGTTCCGAACATGACAGATTAAAACCGACTTCAATGCACCATTGTGTATGATCCTTCGGCCTATTATCTTTTGCTTTTGAAAAATTTTTAGTAATTTTGTACTCTTTTTGAGAGTATTTTGAGTATGAAAGGTGAAAGAGTGAAAGAAAAGGTAATAGGATTTGTCTGGCAACACGTGCTTTTGTTGGTTTCTATGTTTTTTATGACCTTCGGAGTCGCTTTGTGCGTGAGGTCAAATCTTGGAAGTGGTGTGATTTCATCAATCCCGATGTCATTTTCATTGGCTGGAGAGTTTGGGCTTGTCCCCGGATGGACCATTGGTGGCTATACGAATATCATGAATATAATCCTCGTTTCAGCACAGGTTCTTATTCTCAGAAAGCGTTTTGAGAAAATACAGCTATTTCAACTTTTGGTTGGCTTCATTTTCAGTGCTTTTCTTGACATCAACATGTGGATCACTTCCTATTTTTCGAGTTATCAAACTCTTCCTTCTCAAATCATCGCTCAATTAGCCGGTGCCACTATTCTTGGATGCGCCGTGGCGATTGAAATTCGGTGCGGTTCAATTACAATGCCGGGTGAGGGTATTCAGGTTGCGATTGCTCGCGTTACGGGGATGCCTTTCCCGAAAGTGAAAATAATAGTTGATACCATACTTGTCGTTTTAGCTGTCATTTCCGGCTTCTGTTTCTTTGGGTCATGGCCCTGGACTGTAGTTGGCCCCGGCACACTCTTTGCCATGGTTTATGTCGGATACGTCGTAAAGCTGATAAATCCACATTTGAAATGGTTTGATCGTCTGTTGGATTATCGTCCCGGCTTCCGTCGCTATATTTATGGTCTCGCCCGCTACATCTATCCCCACCACGAAGGATAAGCTCTATGATGTGATATTAATTTTTTACTAATTTTGCATTATTAATGAGAATGTTCCCATGCCACTTGCTCCGGAATCGCAAGACAATGAGATAATACTTTACCAACCTGACTCAACGATTAAGCTTGAAGTTCGGTTGGAGAATGAGACTGTATGGCTCAACCGCCAACAAATTGCCACTCTCTTTGATCGAGATGTTAAGACAATTGGCAAACATATTGCCAATGCTTTGAAGGAAGAACTTGAAGGGATTCCAACTGTCGCAAATTTTGCGACAGTTCAAATTGAGGGTAACCGTACAGTGACTCGTAATATTGAATATTATAATCTTGATGTCATTATTTCTGTAGGATACAGAGTAAAATCAAAAAGAGGTATTCAATTTAGAGCCTGGGCTAACAAGGTATTGAAGGACTATCTCTTGAAAGGATATAGTATTAATCAGCGATTAATGCATATGGAAAGTCGGATTGATCATAGGCTTTCCGAACATGACCGACAAATAAAAGAGCTTAGTAATCGGATGGATTTCTTTGTCAGGACATCGATGCCTAAACAAGAAGGAATCATCTATGACGGTCAGATATTTGATGCTTATACCCTTATGTGCGATCTTATACGCAGTGCCAAAAGTCGTATCATCATGGTGGATAATTATATCGACGATTCAGTATTGCGTCAGCTCGACAAGCGCGAAGATGGAGTGCCAGCCACTATCTTTACGCAATCCATCAGCAGGACTATGCGCCAGGATTTAGATCGTCATAATGCTCAGTATGCTCCAATTGAAGTAAAGTTATTCCGCAGGGCGCATGACCGTTTCCTTATAATAGACGATACCATCTACCATGTCGGAGCATCATTCAAGGATTTAGGTAAGAAACTTACTGCTTTCTCCAAGATGGATATTATGACTGCAGAGGAATTAATCAGCTATTTGGAGGTTTCAAATTAATTTTTTTCTCTCATATTTAAAGATCAATCTTGGTTCTGCAACGAGATATACTACCATTACTCGATAACCACTGCTACCACTCAAAATTATATACTGGTGTTGTAATTATTTAAGTAGTATAAATATTGCTGGAATATTATTGAAAATATGAAGCCCTACTCCCCACCAGAAACCAAGATTCACGCGATAATAAGTTATGGCACATCCGGCAAAGAATGGAACTAAAATCACGCATATCATATATGGCAAAAGAAGTAAACTGTAGTTGGTAAAAGCTATCATATGAATTAACCCAAATGTAATAGCCGAGAACCATATTATTTGAATATAAAAGGATTCTTTTAACTTTTCAAGAGATGAATTTGAGGTAAAACAATAAACGATACAGTATACGGCCATTATTGTCACTACATATATCGAAATGGATACTATGGTCAACGAATTAAAATGTTGCCAAAGTATGTAGGCAAGGATTGAAGCAGCTGCGAGTGCTATCTGCCATCGTTTGAAAGACAAACCAAGGCGGAAGATACATTCTTCAAGTAGCGGAGCAACGATACATGCCGTTAGCAATACATAGGTTGTAGAGCCTAAACCTTTTGCAGTTTCCGGATTACCTGCGAACTTTGTAAGGGACTCAGGATTGATTCCGTAATAGTTATAGATCGTCACACAACCAATGATAAGGAGCATAGCAAATATACGGCTGATTAACCAAAAAAGCAACCCGT
>CAYNPB010000152.1:0-6419 GCA_964399005.1 uncultured Sangeribacter sp. | reverse complement strand
CGGGTGAATAATGCTTGAAGATTTGCTCGAAGTTGTCGAGGACGTTGTCGTTGGCAGCCGATGAGTCGCGCATAACGAAGTATTGCGGGCGCATATTGGCTATTTCTTTCACGGTGAACTAAAATTAAGTTTTAGTATCTTTTAACAACTTTCTGCCTGATTCCGTGCAATATCCCCTGCTATCTTTGCACTCGAAAACGAAATCTATGTTGTTGCCGAAGCTCGCGGTGATCAAGTATAGTGAGTTTTATGGCATTCGAAGTACTTTGGTGAAACGTCGAATGCTATTTTTTTGCGGTTTCTGAATTTTTTTATTTACCTTTGTATTCTCAATGGAATAAATGTATTCTTAATGTAAAAAAAGAGAGCGTTATTTTATATGGATTGTGAATTTGATAAAGATTTGGATAAGGAGACTTCGGATGAGGTGAAACTCGGACGTCACGTTACTTGGGTTGGATTCTGGACCAATGCTGGTCTTTCTGTGCTGAAAATCCTTGCCGGTGTTTTCGGTCGGTCGTCAGCAATGATTGCCGATGGCGTTCATTCTGCTTCAGACTTGGTGACCGATGTGGCTGTTCTGATAGTAATCGGGGTTTCTCGTAAGAAAGCCGACTCCTCCCATTCATATGGACACGGAAAGATCGAGACCTTCGTCACATTCATTATTTCTCTACTTTTGGCTGCCGTCGGTATTGGCATTCTCATTGATGGCGTAGAACGAGGAATAGATTTCTTCAAAGGTGGCGAAATACTTAAACCGACTTGGCTTGCTCTTGGAATGGCCGTGATTTCTATCGTTATTAAAGAGTGGCTTTTCAGATATACACGTTCAACCGCCAGAAAAATCGCTTCGTCAGCTATGGAAGCCAATGCTTGGCACCATCGTTCAGATGCATATTCTTCTCTTGCTACTCTTGCCGGTATTGCCGGAGCAATGTTCTTCGGGCCTAATTGGCGTTTCCTCGACCCGTTGGCTGCAGTCATTGTCAGTATCCTAATCATCGCTATGTCTTGGAGCATGGCGAAGACTTCTGTCAAGGAACTCCTGGAGGCTTCTCTTCCAGAAGAAGAAGCACAACCCATCAAAGATATTATCATGTCTACACCTGGCGTGATGGACTATCATCATTTCCGTTCCCGGAGCAATGGCAATACTAAAATCGTCGATTTTCATATAAAGCTCACACCTGATATCTCGCTCCGCGAGGCGCATGATATAGCTACGAATGTGGAGAACCGTATCAAAAATGAATATGGCCCCGCTGTGGTCAATATCCACATGGAGCCATACCATTCTATTTCAATTAAGGGGAATTGAGTATTGAAATTCAAGATTCAAAATTCAAAATTAACTTCCCAGTGGCACGAAGTTGCTTAGAGGATTCCCCGGCTTGGCTGCTTCCATCAGTTTTTCTGAGAAACTGAACGAGGCTGCATCCTGATCAGTCACTACCGATAGCAATGCCGGTCCCTTGGCTGAAAGCCAACGCTGCATTGCACCTTCAAGTTCTTTCGGATCATCTACAGTCTCAGCTTGGAATCCAATGGTCTCAGCCATCTTTCCAAAATCTGGATTGGTGAGGTTTGTTTCGCTCGGTTTTAATCCGGCCATTTCCATTTCCCATTTTACAAATGCAAGTGAGCGGTTGTCGGCCACAAGGAGCTTAACTGGTAGCTGATACTGGATAATTGTCAGAAGTTCACCCATCAACATGCTGAAACCTCCATCTCCACATATGGCTATTACCTGTCGGTCAGGACAAGCAAACTTTGCTCCGATGGCCATTGGCATCGCATTTGCCATAGATCCATGTGAGAATGAGCCTATCATGCGGCGATCCTTCTTCTGTGTAAGATAGTGAGATGTCCAGACGTTGTTCATGCCTGTGTCTACTGTGAATACTGCATCGTCATCTGCCAATTTGTCAAGAAGACTTAGCATATATTCCGGACGTACAGATCCCTTATTCCCCGGATGCTTTATAGGCTCGTCAAATTTCGTTTTGATTTCAGCATAGTCCGCAAGTGCCTTGTCGAGGAAAGTCGTGTCATTCTTGGATTGAATTTTTGGGAGTAGTGCAGTAAGGAATAGTCCGGCGTCTGATCGTACTGCTACACCGACCTTCGACTTGCGTCCCAAACGCTCTGCTCTCACATCAACTTGAATGATTTTCTTGTCTGTTGGGAAAAATCCAGGATAAGGAAAGTTCATTCCGATGATGAGAAGAACATCTGCAGATGCTATTGCATTTTCTGCCGACCACATTCCGAGATATCCCATGTGGCCTACATAGTTCTTACATGCTCCCGAGAGTTCGAGTTGACTCTTGTAGGTAGTGCCCACCGGAGCATTGACCTTCTCTGATAGTTCATTGACTAATGCAGCTGCATTCTTGGCTCCTGAACCGGCAAATATTGCGACGCTCTTAGCATTGTTGATGAGATCAGCTGCGGCATTGATTTCTTTCTCAGATGGTTCAGGGAGTCGCTGAGTGTATAGTGGAGTTGTGGATGCATACGATTCTACAGCCGGTTGACCGATTACGTCTGCCGGCAGTCCTATAATACCGACACCTCCACGTCCGATTGCCTCTTGCATTGCAGCCTGAAGCATGTGTGGCACCTGTGTTGGAGTCGTTGCCATCTCGTTATATACATTGCAGTTTGAGAATAGGAGAGTAGGGTTGGTCTCCTGAAAATATTCTGTTCCGAATACTGCAGAGGCGCATGTGGAAGCTATCGCCAACACTGGAGCGTTGGAACGCTGAGCATCATAAAGTCCATTGATAAGATGCACATGTCCCGGTCCGCTGCTTCCTGCGCATGCTGCAAGTTTTCCGGTTAGTTGTGCTTCTGCGCTTGCCGCAAATGCTCCGGATTCTTCATGGCGCATATGCACGAATTTGACACGTCCGTCTCTTACAAGGGCATCCGTAAGGTCGTTGAGGCTATCGCCTGTGATTGCATAAATGTGTCGAACTCCGGCATCGGCGATCATTTCAGCCACTTGATCGGCTACTTTCTTTGTCTTTTGATTGGTATCCATAATTTGATTTTCATAGTATAAATTGTCTATTTAAAACAAATATTGTTGGTCCTAAGTTGTAACATTTGTGCATTTTTGTGTCAGAAGTGTTAAATAAACACTATTAGATGAACCATTCATAAAACACTTTCGTTATAGTTTCGAAACCTCCCCTCCACACACCATTTCAATTTGAGATTATTACTGACTTTTAGATTACGATTAAATCTACATAACATGATAACCGACCGCGTAATAAAGGAGATATACAAAAAGTATAATAAAGCTGCGAAGAAACCGGAAGATCTTCGTCTTGATCACTTTATTGATATGCTTTCTCCATTTCATCATATAAGAGTAAATGGAAATGAAGTCATATTTGAAGATCAGGAAGAGTTCAGTCCATTTCGTAGATTTCTCCTTAGAGGACTCAACGGAATACTTGAATTCGACAAGCAGGTTGCTTTCGTATTCCGTAATCATATCCTGTTTCTCGGTAAGGAGTCAAATGATATGAGAGTTCATATGCGCCCCACAGATGAGCCACAGAATATATTCCATCGCATATTTGCTCGTTAATAATTAGAATTAATCAAAACTTCTCTATAAAAAAAATTAACGACTCCAGTTTTGGAGCCGTTAATTTTTTATAGAGTGTCAGTCTATTATTTATAGAAGTATCAGTCTAAAATAGATGCAATGCAAATCAATTAAAGTTGTAGTCGTCGAGTCCTTCAAGATCTTCCGGATTGTAGCCGCCTTCATTATAGAAATCTTCATCAAGAACATCGGCAGCTTGCTTCATGGCTACGGCGTCAATCTGAGCGTCAAATTCATCCATATCAACTTTCTGCGCCGGAGCCTTACCTTTTTTCAAAGTGCAGACTGGATCTGTCAGCGACCTTCCAGGTATGATTTCCTTAAGTTCCATGAAAAAGGAACGCTCGGTGAGATAATCAAAAACGAATACTAATTTCTGACCTTCATCTTCTACGAGTTCACCTACCGGTGTATCCTCCATAAGCCATATATCACAATCCGAGCTGCTTCCCATATCTTCAAGAGTAATCTCTTCCTGACGCTGCCAGTCTTCATCACACAAGAAGAAAGAGTCCATGTCATCTTTTGAGTAGTCTACACTGTCTAATATAGCATTGCGTAGCTGCAAAAATGATGATTCTGAATCTATTTCAATTTCGCGAGCAAAGTTTGATGCCTCATCACTCACAAGTTTAAATCTATATACCATAGTTTTTCTAATGTTTAGACTGCGAATTTAATACATTTATCTATTATATCCAATAGATTTCATAAAAAAATATGCTCCTTAGAGAGCATATTTATATTTTTCTTGCCTGACAATGTTAAAATCGAAGTAAATCAATAGGAATAGCCGTCTGCCTTGCATTTCGCTTGCATACGAGATATGCGCTTATTGATGTCGGGATGGGTGGAGAAAAGTTGAGCCATTCCTCCGGTTGCGCTCGATCCGGAAGCATCTTCCATCTGCTTGAGCTTTTGAAAAGCCTTAACCATAGCTGCCGGATTCTTGCCGTTTTTCTTTAGGAAAGAGTAGCCGTAGTCGTCGGCATTGTTTTCCTGACTCTGAGAATATTTAGCGGAAGCAAGATTTTGGGCGATAGCGCCAAATTGAGAATCAGTGAGCGAAGCTGCTGTAGACCCTGTGGATGCTATTACGTCCATGAGGGCTGCTGTCTGCAGTGCATTCTTGAAGGCATTTTTAGTGTCTTGATGAGCTACATGTCCCATCTCATGCCCGATCACTCCCAGCACTTCATCATCTGTCATTACATCCATCAGGCCGCTGTAGACACGGATTGAGCCATCTGCACATGCAAACGCATTAATGTCGTTGGTCTTATAGACCTTAAAATTCAAAGGAATGCCCTCGACATTAGTTATTCCACTGAGGATATTGCTGAGCCGTTTAGTATAGGGATCGTTTGCGCCACAAACAGTATTCTTAGCGTCAGATTGAGCTATATAGCTCTTCACATATTGCTGAATCTCATCGTTAGAAATGGTCATTGACTGGGCTATCTTTGCTCCTCCCTGGGCGAGACGGGCCATATCAAGATTCTGGGCTATGCTGCATCCTGAGAGCAATATAAGGCTTGAGCAGAGAGCGGGAATTATTTTTTTCATTCGTAGATGTAGATAAAAGACGGTGTTACTTATGAAAGTAACACCGTCAGTAAAAAAATGTTTAAATTGCTTTATAAGATTAACCGAGGAATGCGAGAAGCACACCAGCTGCCACTGCGCTACCGATTACACCGGCTACATTAGGACCCATCGCATGCATGAGCAAGTAGTTTGACGGATCATATTCGAGACCGATATTGTTGGAGATACGGGCTGCCATAGGCACTGCAGACACACCTGCGTTGCCGATAAGCGGATTGATCTTCTTTCCTTCCGGAAGCAGGAGATTGAAGAGCTTCACTGAGCAAACACCGGCTGAAGACGCGATGATAAACGCGATAAAGCCGAGAGCAAAGATGAAAAGAGTCTCCTTAGTAAGGAAGAGGTCAGCTTGAGTAGAGGCACCCACAGTGAGACCGAGCAGGATAGTCACAATGTCGGTCATTGCATTGGATGCGGTCTTGGCCAGACGGGTAGTCACACCGCTTTCGCGAAGTAGATTTCCGAAGAACAGCATACCGAGCAATGGAAGACCTGAAGGAACGATGAAACATGTCAGCATAAGGCCTACAATCGGGAAGATTATCTTCTCGTTTTGCGAAACTACGCGAGCCGGTTTCATCTTGATCTTACGCTCCTTATCAGTTGTGAAGAGACGCATCAAAGGGGGCTGAATGAGCGGAATGAGTGCCATATATGAATAGGCTGACACCGCTACGGCTCCCAAGAGAGCAGGATTCAACTTAGAAGTAGTGAAGATTGCAGTCGGGCCATCGGCACCGCCAATGATAGCGACGCAACCTGCAGAGAGCGGATCCATACCGATGAGAAGAGCAAGCATATAGGCACCGAAAATACCAAACTGAGCACAAGCTCCGATCACCATCAGTTTAGGATTAGCAAGGAGTGCAGAGAAGTCTGTCATAGCTCCGATGCCAAGGAAGATAAGGGGAGGATACCATCCCTTCTCTACGCCATTGTAGAGGATATTCAGTACGGAGCCCGGCTCATAGATACCGATTTCCATACCCGGTTGAAAGGGAATGTTTCCGATGAGCATACCGAAACCGATCGGAACAAGAAGAAGAGGCTCAAAGTTCTTCTTAATGGCAAGCCATACGAAGAAGCATCCCACTGCAAGCATGATAAGATTTTCATAGTGGCAGTTGGCAAAGCCTGTGAAGTTCCAGAATGTGGTGATGTTTTCGGAAAGGAATTCCCAGAA
>CAYNPB010000151.1:0-6434 GCA_964399005.1 uncultured Sangeribacter sp. | reverse complement strand
ATTGCGACCGCCGCAACATCTACGACATCTTCTCCCGCACCTGCATCGACACCGATCTCCTAATGCGCCTTTCCATAGCCCTCAACACCGACTTCTTCTCCTACTTCTCCTCCACCCTCCAACATCTCCCTACCACTGACTCTTGACTCTTGATTCTTGACCCTTGGTTCTTGACTCTTGACTCTCGGGCGGAGCGCCCTGTGAATTTCCATTCACACTTCCGAGAAAATACCAATCACTTCAAAACAATAGAACATCATAAAAATTGGACTAATTTTGTAATCATAACAAATCACTCAAAAAAAAATCAAAACTTCCATAACATGAAGAAATCAATACTTTTCCTATTGGCAGCGATAATCTCGCTCCCACTATACGCCCGAGACTTCGAGTACACCTACGAGGGCCAAACCCTCAAATATACGGTATTGGACGAAGAAGCAAAAACCTGTGAAACGAAAGAAGGAGCATATGATGAAATATATGGATATCAGCCTGGGAATATTGTAGAAGGAAATCTAATAATCCCATCGATAGCAAAAGATGGAGATACAGAATATACAGTTACTTCCATTGGCTCATTTTCTTTTTTTAAATGTAAAGATATTAAATCTGTCACGATACCTGGCTCCGCTATTTCAATCAATACATACGCTTTTGGATATTGTGAAGCAATGATCGATGTGTCAATGGGAAGTTCAATCAACTCAATAGAGGAAAGTGCCTTCAGTTGGTGTTCATCGCTCGCGGAAATCACCCTTCCTAACAATATCCAATCAATAGGTAAATACGCTTTTAGCGGATGCAATAAATTAAGTTCAATTATAATTCCCGCCTCCGTTACATATCTTGGTAAGGATGCTTTCGAATGCGATCAACTTAAGGAAGTATATTACAATGCGGAAGATTGTAAGGTTGATTATGACTATTCATACTATTTGTGTCCATTTTCCACTAGCATAGAAAAGGTTATAATTGGTAATAACGTTAAAACCCTACCACCCTACATTTTTTATGAATGCAGTTTATTGACCACGGTGGTTATTCCTGAATCAGTTACAAGTATAGGGAATTCAGCGTTCAGTGGCACATCTCTAACTGAAGTGTATTTCAACGCAAAAAATTGTGAAGAAACAGGTAATTATAGCTTTCCCACTACATTACAACGAGTATATATAGGAGATCAAGTTAGATGTATTCCCAAAAGTGCATTCTATAAATGTAATGACTTGACCGAGATTACGCTTCCTGCTTCAGTCGAATCAATAGGCTCATATGCGTTTGCTCAAAGCGGTTTGACTTCCATCGTTCTCCCCAACTCCGTAAAAAATATAGGAGAATCGGCGTTCTCTTACTGCGAGGGACTGAATTCGATATCACTTCCTCAATCAATCACCGAGATAGCAAATGGGACTTTTTATCATTGTACTAAGCTTTCATCTGTGACAATTCCCGAGAGCGTAACATCAATTGGAGAAGAAGCATTTATTAATTGCACCAGCCTCACTTCTATTACCATCCCTGACTCCGTTGTTTCAATCGGGAAAAATACTTTCAAAGATTGTAATAATCTTGAAGAAGTAATTTTCAATGCTGTGAATTGCGAATCATGTGGGAGCCCATCATTTCCATCAACATTAAAGAAGGTCACATTTGGCAATACCGTAAAAAGAATTCCAGACAATGCCTTCTATGGGTGCTCAGATTTGACTACCGTGAATATTCCAAATTCGGTAAACTCTATAGGCTCCTACGCTTTCTCAGGATGTAGCGGAATCACAGAGATAGAATTTCCTGAATCTGTGACAGAGATAGGCCAGCTGGCATTCCAAGGAGCGAGCATTACATCTCTCACCATCCCAGCTTCCATCTCATCAATTGGCCAGTGTGCATTTCTCTATTGCAAGGATTTGAAAGAGGTATATTTTTATATTGAAGACTGTTCTGCAGTAGAAGAGAATATATTCCCAGACACATTGCAAAAGTTTGTTTTTGGAGACAATATAAAACGAATTCCGAGCAATTTATTAAGGTGGTGCACTGAACTGACCGAGATTGACATTCCTAATTCAGTCACATCAATAGGAGAAGATGCTTTCTACGGATGTAGTGGACTTAAATCACTGAGAATAGGGGATTCTGTGACATCTATTGAAAAAAGGGCTTTTGGGCAATGCAAAAGTCTGACGACGGTTGAGATCCCCAACTCTGTCACTTCAATAGAAAGCATGGCATTCAACGGCTGTGAAGAGCTGTCAGATTTAACTTTAGGAGATTCAGTAAGATTTATAGGCGAAGCAGCATTCGGAGGGTGCAGCAGTCTGACAACGGTAGTCATTCCACCATCTGTAACCACCATCGGAAATTCAACATTCACACGGTGTAATAATCTCGAAGAAGTAGTATTCAATGCAGTTGAGTGTAAGATTGAAAAAGCTTCAGAAAAGAGTCAACTCTTCCCGGAAAATGTAAAAAAGGTTGTAATTGGAGAACAAGTTACTTATATTCCGGTAGGTGCTTTTTCGGGATGCACCAATCTGACGGAAGTTGTTTTTAATGCTGAGAATTGCAAAGCCACAGGGGAGTATTTCAAAAATGAATTATATCCTATATTCCCATCCACCGTATCAACTGTCAGATATGGGGACAATGTAAAAATTATCCCGAACGATGTATTTTATAATTGCAGTGGTTTGAAGGAACTCATAATCGGCAATTCTGTCACCACAATCGGGAAGGCAGCTTTCTGGCAGTGTTCTAATCTGACTGAGGTTAAAATTCCCAATTCTGTAGTAATAATTGGTGCCGATGCATTTGCAAACTGCAAAAATATAAAAGAATTGTGTTTACCAGACTCCCTCTATTCAATAGGGGATGGTGCTTTCTATGGATGTTTAAACATCCCGGAAGTCAAAATCCCTAATACGGTTGTTGCAATCGGATATCAAGCTTTCTACGGATGTCATGAACTTAAGGATATTATAATTCCCTCTTCTGTTACCGATATAGGTGGTAGAGCTTTCTCTGATTGTAAAAATCTAAAAAAAGTATATTACTATGCAGAAAGATGCACGACTCATACCAGTCAGCCATTTTCCTATAGTGTAGAAGAAGCCATAATCGGGGATAATGTAGAAAAAATCCCGGCTAATTTGTTTAGGACTTGCAATATTACATCAATAACGATTCCCGGTTCAGTTACATATATTGGTGACAATGCTTTTGATTATTGCAAGTCTCTCACCAATGTAGAAATACAAAATCCCCAATTATGGAGCCAGATTAATTTTGCAACTATAAATGCCAACCCAATTTCCTTCACTGGTCACTTCACAGTAAACGGCATTGGGGTGCAACATCTGGACATAGATGATAAGGATGGTATGATATCCGATTATGCATTTTATAATGCACAAAATCTAAATACCATCCGGATTCAAGCAAAAACAATTGGGGAAAGTAGCTTTTACAATTGCAGCAACGTAACAGATTTATGCATTAAAACAAATGAAATTTACACTGAAGCATTTGCTTCTTGCTCAAATCTAAAGACAATTTATTGCATGACGCAAGATCCTCCGCAAGCTTTCTTTGATATCTTTTCCAACTATGAAGGTGTTACTCTTTACGTCCCCAAAGGCTCTCTCTCTAAATATAAGGATCCCAACGTTTGCTGGGGAAACTTCGAAAATATAATAGAGACTGACTTTGCCGGGATCGACGAAATCTTCAAAGCCGACTATGAAAATAGCGGAAATCCGGATGCCGTCGATTGCATCTTCGACGACTTCGCCAATTCAGAGATCGACTTCTCCGCTCCGCTTGAAGTCTACACCCTCAACGGCGCTCGGATTGCCGACTCCACCGACAATCTCGCTCCAGGCATCTACATCCTGCGCCAAGGCAACGCAACAAAGAAAATCGCAATCAAATAAACCATTCTCAATCCACTAACTCCCAAATGGCGGCTCTCCTACCGAAAGCCGCCATTTTTGCATACTAACCATCCCTTTAGTTAACTCCCACTCACACAAATACACCGGGACGAGGCTTATCCTAAAAGGACATCCAGGGCCATCATCAGGACGAAGCCGAAGGCGAAACCGATTGTGCCGAGATTGGAATGCTCTCCTTCCTGTGTCTCAGGTATCAGTTCCTCAACCACTACATAGATCATGGCTCCGGCTGCAAAAGCCAAGAGGTACGGAAGCAATGGCACTATCACCGAGGCCAACAATATTGTCAGAATTGCTCCGACAGGCTCCACTACCCCACTTAAGGTACCCATTAAAAAGGATCGGCGTCGCGAATTCCCCGCACTCCGCAATGGCATCGAGACAATTGCTCCTTCAGGGAAATTTTGGATAGCAATGCCAATCGAAAGAGCTATCGCACCAGCCATCGACATATAAGAATTATGCTCCAAGACTCCGGCAAGAGCTACACCTACCGCCATTCCTTCCGGCAGATTATGCAGCGTGATGGCAAACACCAATTTTGCCGTCTTGGAAAGATGCGACTTAGGACCTTCACTCTCATCGCTGTCGATATGCTGGTGAGGAATGATATTGTCGAGGAACAGAAGAAAGGCGATACCCACAAGAAATCCAACTATCGCCGGCACAATACTTGCAAGTCCCTCTTTCCCTGTCATTTCTATCGACGGAATAAGCAGCGACCACACAGACGCAGCCACCATAACCCCAGCCGCAAAACCCGTAAGGGTCTTTTGAAGCCGAGGTGCAATACTATCCTTCATCAAGAAGACGCAAGCCGCTCCAAGGGTAGTACCCAAAAACGGCAACAACAATCCTACTATTATTCCATTCATATAATTCTAACACCCTACCCCAATCCCTGGTTCTTGGTTCTTGACTCTTGATTCTTGACTCTTGGTTCTTGGTCCTTGAATCTTGACCCTTGGTTCTTGACTCTTGGTTCTTGACTCTTTACCTAAACCTTAACACTTGTGTCCTTATTACCTTACGAATGGTTTTCCATTTGGGGAAGATTGCCCACGGACGCATAGGCCCATAAGCAACTAATATCAGCAATAGAAATACAAGCGCTCCAATCAGCAGCCATCCGTATATCTCCTTCATCGACACTACTAAAGCTTGCATTGACACCATACCCAACAGTTCTCCCAGTGGCATATGCGTCACCGCCGGATTGAAATCCACAATATCAGCGCTAAGAAGAGCAATGTTTTTTGCCACTGTATGCCTAAGCAACTCGCCGATCAACGCCGGTCCCAACGTGGCTCCCATCACTGCACCCGTAAAGCCATTGATGGTCAAAGCCTGCGGAAACACCGTGAAAGGCAATCCACTCTGCACAATAGAAGTCAGAAATACTATGGAAATTATCACAGATGCCATACCCCGGGCAAATAGCGGAATAAAAAGCATCTCTTTCTCCACTCCATAGTCGATAAGGAAATAGAAATATGCCAGATACACCGCTGCAAGAGCAAATCCAATCGCAGTCATTGTCTTATATCTCCACTTGCGCAATGCAAACGTGAAGTAAGTGAAACCGCATCCCACTAAAATCCCAGCAAAGACATACCAATTCAAATCTATCAGATTAGTCTCGTCAAAACCGAGGATATTTGCCGCGTAGGAATGCTCGAACACGTGCTCGGTTGCCAACAGTGTGAAGAAAACTAAATAGACCAAAGTAGCGCGAAGCACATTCCGATTCTTCATCGCCATAAAGGATATGTAAGGATGATGCAGAAAGGAGGCTCGCCAGAGGTTGATTCCCATACATCCTAGTCCAAGGAGTGTTGCGCCCCTTATCTCTCCGGCTTCCCACCAATCGTAGAAATTGCCATATACACATATGAATGTGAAACACATCATGAATCCGGCCCAAAGCAAAGCACCAATCCAGTCAATACCCAAAAGAGGAATATACATCGGAGCCCTCACCGGCCTCAATATTATAGCCACCATCAATATCATCAAAGCCAACAATCCTATCATAATCCAGTGCATATATTCCCACTCCAAGTGGAATGCTGTATAGATAGTGGCAATACCACTCAGCTGTATCACACTGTCTACTACTATATAGACATAGCAGAAAAAGATCGCCATATCGCGCACCGGAGTAAGCCATAGCTGGATAGTGGAGTTGCAGGCAAATGTAGCCTGCATCCTGAACCATCCAGCCACAAAACATGTGGCTACCAGCACCGGCACACTCGTGGTGTGGGCACATATGATGTTGGCTGCGATCAGCACGCAGCCGGCCGTTATGAGCTGAGTGCGGTTAGAAAACCGAAATTTGATGCGAAACATCACCGCGAAGTTTACAGCAAGACCGATAAGCGATGCATATCCCGCCATCAATATGTCTTCCTGCATCAGAGCTGTGGTGCCTACCATATCAGAGGCGGCCGCGAGATACAAGCCTCCTGAAAACTG